>JBEGKV010000207.1:0-3250 GCA_041183925.1 Actinomycetota bacterium | reverse complement strand
GCTCGCGGTATCGCCATTGAAGCTCGTCTGGACAAGGGACGCGGTTCTGTTGCAACCGTGCTCATCGAGTCTGGAACGCTGCGCGTCGGTGACGCTATTGTCGCCGGCACGGCTTATGGTCGCGTTCGTGCGATGGTCGACGAGAACGGTGTGGCCGTTGCAGAAGCAACTCCATCACGTCCCGTTCAGGTTCAGGGTCTGTCCACCGTGCCTCGCGCAGGTGACACCTTCCTGGTCACCGAAGATGACCGCACTGCCCGCCAGATCGCTGAGAAGCGTGAAGCTGCCCAGCGTAACGCTCAGCTGGCTAAGGCCCGCAAGCGCATCTCGCTGGAAGACTTCACCAAGGCTCTCGAGGATGGCAAGGTTGAGTCCCTCAACCTCATCATCAAGGGTGACGTTTCCGGTGCTGTTGAAGCACTCGAAGAGTCCCTGCTCAAGATCGAAGTTGATGACAGTGTTCAGTTGCGTATCATCCACCGTGGTGTGGGTGCTGTGACCGAGAGCGATGTTAACCTCGCAACCGTTGATAACGCTGTCATCATCGGCTTCAACGTTCGTCCCGACACCAAGGCCCGTGAGCGCGCCATGCGTGAAGGCGTCGACATCCGCTTCTACTCGGTCATCTACTCCGCACTCGAAGACATTGAGAACTCCCTTAAGGGCATGCTCAAGCCTGAGTTCGAAGAAGTACAGTCCGGTGTTGCAGAGATTCGTGAGATCTTCCGCTCGAGCAAGTTCGGCAACATTGCCGGATGTATTGTTCGCAGCGGAACCATCACTCGTAACTCGAAGGCTCGTGTTATCCGTGAAGGTATCGTGATCGCCGATGGCCTTGCCATCGAGTCGCTGCGTCGCTTCAAGGACGACGCCACCGAGGTCAAGACTGACTTCGAATGTGGTATCGGTCTGGGTAAATACAACGACATCCAGTTGGGTGATGAGATCGAGACCATCGAACTCAAGGAAAAGCCCCGCGTTTAAGTACGGTCAGGTTGTAGGTTGACAACAGGGCCCCTCTTCACTTCCAGTAAGGGAACATCATGGTTGATCACGCTCGTGCCCGTAAGCTCGGTGAACTCATTAAAGTCATTGTTGCCGAGGCTCTCGAACGCGGAGTTATCAAAGACACTCGATTGGGATTCGTCACCATTACCGATGTCAAGATGACCGGTGACCTGCAAAGCGCATCCATTTTTTACACTGTCTACGGCTCTGACGAAGAACGTGAAGAAACTGCTGCTGCCCTCAAAGCCAACACCGGCCGTATTCGCGGAGAAGTTGGCCGCGGCTTGACGGTTCGTTTGGTCCCCACCATCGAATTCATCCTTGATGCACTGCCCGAGAATGCGAAGTCCATCGATGACTTGCTTGCCAAGGCTCGTGCGCAAGATGAAGAGGTTGGATCTTTGGCTAAGAAGGCAGAATATGCCGGTGACAAAGACCCCTATGTGAAGCCTCGCGAAGCTCAGGATGACTAGAAGGTCATGAATAACTCACACAGGCCCGGGAATCCCGGGCCTGTGTTGTTTCATGAGGAGTTTTTCTTCATCCGCTGGACTTCGGCATCGATATCGCTGTCGGTAATGACCTGGGGCTTCTTGCCGTAGGCATCGATCCCGGAGAACAGCGCACCGATACCCATGCCAAATACGACCCAGATGGGCCAGAAGTATTCTCCAGGTGAGGTGATGAGCCAGATGGCTGATGTCAGCACCGAGACGCCGAGCCAGGTCCAGAGGTAGCGCTTGAAGTCGGCTTGTTTCTTGAGTCGTTTCTTCGCAATGACACGAAGTTCTTCATCATTCATGCCTCACACACTACGCCGGCAATTGATACCTGTCATCCGCGACAAGCTCAATCAGTCCATCGCGCAAAAGACCTGAAATAGCACGTCCCCGTTGCGCAGCATCGGGCCAACATGACTCGAGTTCGACAGATGTCACTGTGCTCGAAGCCCTTCGCAACACGGCCATCACAGCGCCACGGGCTTGGCGGTCGCTGCCTTCGTATTTCTTTTGAACGGTTTTCTTCGGCCCTACATGTTCGGGGTAACCCGCGTTTTTCCAGGCACATGACCGGGCAATGGGACATCTGTCACAGGCTGGTTTTTTCGCAGTACAAATCAGTGCCCCGAGTTCCATCATTCCGGCATTGAACGCGGGAGACAGTGCGGGATCTGGGAGGAGTGCTCTCATATCTTCAAGGTCCTGAGCGGTGCGTGGTGGACCCTGGTCTGCATTGCCAAGGCGATGGCGGGCAATGACGCGACGAATGTTGGTATCGACCGAATGCGAAAACTGCGATTGCCCGCGCGGTATAGGGGCCAACTCCTGGAAGTTCGAGCAAGTCCTCCACGTGGGAAGGAACCTCGCCATTGTGCTTCTCGACAATGGTCACAGCACACGCATGTAACCACAGTGCCCTGCGGGGATAACCCAAGTTTGCCCACGCTCGCACAGCATCCCCGGACGGCGATGCCGCGAGCGCGGCTGGGGTTGGCCAGCGTTCTAAGAATTCCTGCAATTTGGGAATCACTCGGACAACCGGGGTCTGTTGCAGCATATATTCAGAGACGAGATTCAGAGACGAGAGAGCCCCAGGGGGTAAAGCCAGGCTGACGCCACGGCAAGTCTCTACCCTCGGCCTCGAACCACTCGATAATTTCGTGCTGCACGGGCTCCAGCGTAGAGGGTTATGGGGTCTGCGGTTGAACGTGCTCTGGTGCTCGCTGTGTGCGCAGACTGAGCAGGCCCGCGAGCCACAGTGGAACAACGGCGAACAGGGCAACCCCCACCATGGCATCTGCAATCACGAGGGCAGCGTTGTCAAACGCAGATCCTTGAACCAGGGGAGTCAAGGCGATGGTGAAGGGGAATGTGCCATAGAGCAGGACTCCCTGAAGCCAGAAACCACGGGGCTTCGGTTCGGCAATCCTGGCAAGAGCTTGTGTGCGGTTCAGGAGTGCCTGCACGACTAGGAGGAAGGCGAGGGTTTCGAAGAACCAACCAAAGAAGTTGTGAATGGGGATTCCAAAATAGGGGCCACCATCACGCCAAATCCACTGCTGTAACACCGTCGCGTGCCAGGGGTCACTGGCCAGGTCTAGTAGGGTCATGCCGAATGCGGCCATTGCGGAAACCCCCACCAGCATCCATCCGCGTGCAGCAACGCGCAAGCTACTTCCAATAGACCGAGCAATCATGAGAGAGGCGTAGGCCATAGCGAAGTATTGGAACTGGATCAGTGG
>JBEGKV010000206.1:0-3506 GCA_041183925.1 Actinomycetota bacterium | reverse complement strand
CCTGAATCCCAGACCCCCGTCTTGAGTTTGTCCAGATCGAGCTGATCACCGATCAAACCGGTTGAACACACGAGGACGTCTCCCGCAGAAACCTCGAGACGTTCAGCGACCGCTTCTGCGGTGGAATGGGTGGTTTGAAACCCGCGCGCACCGGTGTAACAGTTGGCTCCACCAGAGTTCAGCACGATGGCTTCTACCTGTGGATCTGCCATAACCTGTTGGCTCCACAAAATGGGGTTGGCTTTGCACCGGTTTGAAGTGAAAACAGCGGCAACGTTTTTGAGAGGCCCCAGGTTTCGCACCATGGCAAAATCCTTCTTACCGGTGGACTTGAGTCCACACGCAACACCAGCGGCACTAAAGCCTGCAGCAGCGGTCACACTCACGGTGCAACTCCATTCGTGGTCAAACCAGTGGTTTCGGGCAATCCAAGAGCAATGTTGGCGGACTGGATCGCCGCCCCCGCAGTTCCCTTGGTCAAATTATCGAGAGCGCTCACCACAACTACGCGTCCCGCGTGTTCATCCAGTGCGATACCCATCAGGCATGTGTTCGCGCCCAGGGTGTCTGCGGTGCGGGGAAACTCGCCAAGCGGGAGAACTTGGACAAAAGGTTCGTCTGCATACGCAGAAGTCCATGCCGCATAGAGCTGCTCGAGGGTAACCCCGGGCTTCACGCGAGCTGTGGTGGTGGCCAAAATTCCGCGCGCCATGGGAACCAGAACAGGAGTCATCGAGACGGAAACCTCTGCAGCCCCTGCTTTACGCAAATTTTGCTCAATTTCTGGAGTGTGACGGTGTGTTCCACCCACAGCATAAGCAGAGGCAGAGCCCATGATTTCACTGGCGAGCAAGTTCACTTTGAGGCTCTTGCCTGCACCAGATGGGCCCACAGAGAGCACGGAAACGATATCGACCGCGTCAATCAATCCGGCCTTCACTCCAGGTGCAATGGCCAATGAAATGGCAGAGGCGTTACACCCCGGTGCCGCAATCCGCTTGGCCCCCACGAGGTAGTCACGCTGTGAACCGGAAGACAGGGGAAGCTCAGGGATGCCATACGTCCATGCCGAGTTGAACTCGCCACCATAGAAGGCAGCCCAGTCTTCCTCGTCTTCGAGGCGGTGGTCAGCGCCGCAATCAATCACCAACGTGTGATCACTCAAATGCGCAGCAATGGCGCCGGAGGATCCATGAGGCAACGCCAAAAAGACAATGTCATGGCCAGAAAGATTTTCTGCGGTGGTATCGAGGAGCACGAGGTCGCCGTAACTGCGCAAATGTGGCTGTACGTCAATGAGGCGCTGCCCCGCATTGGAGTGTGCCGTCACGGTGCGCACCTCAAATTCGGGGTGTCCCGCGAGCATAACCGCTGGCCCCAGCAATTGCAACCGAGTACGTCATTAGATAACTCTACCTAAAACCTTCAAGTAGTTATTGAACTTTAGATCAGGGCGTGCCGGTCTTACTCGCGAATAGTCGCACCGAAACGTGCTGCGGCGAGCGCAACTCCAGCCTCCTTAGAAGCTGTCGCTTCTGCTGCCGTGAGCGTGCGGTCGTCTGCTCTAAATCGGAGAGCAAAGGTGAGTGAACGCTGACCCTGAGGGATACCGGCTCCCTCATAGACGTCAACCAAAGTTCCCTGTTCAAGAAGCTCTCCAGCGCCTTCGACAACAGCGGCAAGTACTTCTGCTGCTGGAATATCAGATGCCACGACCAGGGAGAGATCCTGAGTCGCCGCAGGCATGGTGCGAATATCCACCGCGGTGTGAGGAACACCCGCCGGCAACAGTGCGAGGAAGGTGTGCTTCTTCTGCCACGGAAGGAAGGAGTTCTCCTGCATAGCCGATGACGACATCACCGAGCAGTAGTTCCGCCGTGCGGCCAGGGTGGAAAGCCTTGTGTCGACCCTGACGAACAGTGATGGGGACCCCGGCTCCGAGAGCAATCTGTTGCACTGCAGTGAGCGCATCCTGCCAGTCATATGCAAGGGCCTTCTGCCCAGGCTGCTTCGATTGTGCATCACCGACGAAGAGACCTGAGATATAACGCGGCTGAGGTGGTATGCCCGCATAGAGCTTGGCCTCAACTTCTGGTGTGGGGCGCACTCCCCCGGCAACCACTTCTTGGCCGTAGGTTACGCCTGTTTCAGGAAGGAAAACGAGGCCAGTTTCGAAGATCGCGAGATCAGTCAATCCTCGTGAACGGTTACGCGCCGCCGTAGCAATCAGACCAGGAAGCAAGGAGGTGCGCATCCAGCCTTGCGTGGCATCCAGCGCATTGGCCAACCGAACCTGGGGAACGGTGGTTTCAGTTGCCGAGCCGAAAAGATTGTTGGTTTCTTCATCAAAGAAGGGATAACTCAATACCTCTGAATGACCGGTTGCGGCCAACGTGTTGGAAACACGGCGACGGACGTCCTGGGCCACGGTGTACCCACGGCCTGGAGGCGCAACGGGAAGTAGCGCAGGAATGAGGTGATACCCGACGATACGGGCAACTTCCTCGGCAAGTGTCCACTTGTCGGTGAGATCTGGGCGCCAAGTCGGTGGGGTCACAACGAAATCAGCGCCCGACTTCTGGACGTCACAGCCAATTTCCGTCAGGGAAGACTCAATCTGAGCATCGGTGTAGTCGAGACCAATCAGACCAGTTACAAAGCCCGCTGGAAGCGAAATGGCAGCCGGAGCAGCGAAGTGATTGAAGTACGACCCCTCATCCACGAGCTGTCCACCCGCGAGCTCAACCAGGAGTTGTGCCACGCGGCCAGCAGCAACTGCAGCGACCTCGGGGTCCACACCACGTTCAAACCGCTTGGAGGCTTCAGAGGGAAGCTTGTGACGACGTGCAGAACGTGCAATCGATACAGGATCAAAATTGGCAGCTTCGATGAGCACGTTGGTGGTGCCATCCGTTATTTCAGAATCAGCTCCACCCATGACTCCCGCAAGTCCAACTGCAGCGCCGCCAGAAGTAATGAGGAGATCTTCCACATCCAGAATGCGCTCTGCTTCATCCAGGGTGATGAGCTTCTCGCCCTTCTTCGCACGTCGAACCACAATGTCGCCGGCGAGCTTGTCGAGGTCATAGGCGTGGTTGGGCTGGCCCAGCTCAATCATGACGTAGTTCGAAATATCCACAGGAAGTGAAATAGAGCGAATACCGGCCAGTTTGAGGCGAGAAACCATCCAGGAAGGGGTTGGTGCGGTGGCATCTATGCCACGCACAATGCGGGTGGCAAACACGTTGCAGCCCACACGGCCGCGAAGTGGAGCTTGATCGTCGACCGAAACGGGGAACTCGGTTCCAAACTTCGTCACAGCGGTCACACCATGAGCGGTGATGACTTCGGTTGCCGGATCGCGGAATGCGGCGCCAGTGGAGTGGGCATATTCACGTGCCACACCGCGAATCGAGAACGCATATCCTCGGTCGGGAGTGACGTTAATTTCCACTGCGGATTCGGACAGACCCAGCAGTTCGAGCGCATCTGTGCCGACATCTGGG
>JBEGKV010000205.1:1572-3213 GCA_041183925.1 Actinomycetota bacterium | reverse complement strand
CACACTCCCCAGTTTGTCAGGTTCTCAGTCGATAGGCTGAACGAGTGAAACGAGCGTGGACATGGGGTGCTCCCGCAGCTGTGCTGCTGCTTGCTGCCGTGCTGCGCCTGTGGAACCTGGGGAACCCCCACTCGCTGGTCTTCGATGAGACGTTCTATGTCAAAGATGCTTGGACCCTCTGGAATAACGGCTACGAGTCCACCTGGGGCGACGGGGCTGATGAGAAGTTCAATGCCGGGGTCACCGACGGTTTCACTGCCGATCCTTCATTCCTTCGGCTGGCGCATTGGCGTTGCTATCGCCGGCATCCTTATCGTGCTCCTCGTCATGCTCATTGCCAAGCGCCTGTTTGCTTCCACCCTGCTGGCCGTGATTGCCGGAACCCTGATGGCCATTGATGGCCATGCCATCGTGCTGTCCCGGGTGAGCCTGCTGGATAACTTCGTGACCCTGTTCACGCTTGCTGGATTCGGCCTGATCCTGTTGGACCGCCAGCGTAATCTACCGAGGCTGCAGGCGTGGATAGCCCACAAACGTGCGGGCCTTTCCGAAGCGGATGACGGTCCCACCTGGGGTCCCACGATGTGGGGAAGGCCCTATCTGATCGTGGCGGGGTTAGCCTTCGGGTTAGCGTGCAGCGTGAAGTCGTCGTGATGGATGCGCTTGATCGCCGCCGCGTGGGGTTGCCGTTCTGGTTCTCCGCTGCTGTGCTCAAGCAAGCACCAGCAACCTTTGTGCTGATGTTTCCAATTGCTGCGGTGACGTATGTGGCCAGCTGGTTCGGGTGGATCAGCACGAGCGGAGGGTATTACCGTGACCTCGTCACGGCAGAGTCTGGCACCCGCTGGACGGGCATCTTCTCCTGGGCTCCGGACTGGTTCCAGAGCCTGTGGGCCTATCACGTGTCGGCGTATGGCTTCCATGTGGGGCTCACCACGCCACATTCCTACCAGGCCAATCCTCTGACCTGGCTGGTGATGTGGCGTCCAACCAGCATGTTTTATGAGGGTGCCAACAACGGTGATGCCGGATGCACCTTTGACAGCTGCTCTGCCGCCATCACCGCACTGGCAAACCCCCTGATCTGGTGGGGTGGCTCTGCCGCGGTGATCTATCTGGTCTATCGCGCTACCGCGAATGGAAAGTCGGCTTCATCCTGATGGGCATGGTCGCGGGCTACGTGCCCTGGCTGATGTATCTCAACCGCACCGTGTTCCAGTTCTATGGCATCATTTATGAGCCCTACATGATTCTTGCGCTGACTTTCGCAGTGGGCATCGTTCTGGGAAAAGAGTCCGACTCACCAGAACGCAAGAAAACCGGTATCGCGGTGGTGACGTGCTTCGGCATCCTGGCTGTGCTTCTTAGTATCTTCTTCTACCCGCTGTGGTCGGGTATGCAGATTCCCTACTGGTACTGGCATATCCACATGTGGCTGCCGAGCTGGATCTAACCTCCGGTCTGCTGATGAAGAAGTCGCTACAGACATTCTGCCCATAGCGTCATAGGCTCAAATCGTGACCGCGTATGTCTCTGCCTTTGACCTGTTCTCCATCGGGATTGGCCCGTCCAGTTCTCACACGGTTGGCCCCATGCGTGCAGCACGAGATTTTGCTCAAGGACTAAGCGATCAGGGTCTAC
>JBEGKV010000205.1:0-1530 GCA_041183925.1 Actinomycetota bacterium | reverse complement strand
TCACTGGGATCGACCGGTATAGGCCATGGCACTCCAGGAGCTGTCGTGGCAGGCCTCAGTGGTCTCTCTCCTGAAACGTGTCTCCCGATCAAAGTCAGACATGCCTGGGCAGCACTCGAAACCGGTCCACGCATTCTGCTCGGAGGAACACACTCCATTGCTTTGAGTCAGCAAGACATCAGCTTTGCCCCACGAACCCGGCTTCCCGGTCACCCCAATGCGTTGACCCTCAGTGCCTTCAGCGAGCTGGGCGATCGCCTTGCCGAGGAGACCTACTATTCCATTGGCGGCGGCTTCATCCGACGCGATGGTGACGATGCCCACCCGGCGTCACCGCACGAATGGCCTTTTCCATTCGCCACCTCTGCCGCCCTGCTCCAGTTGTGCGCAGAAGAAAACATGACGATTGACCAGATCGCTTTAGCCAATGAACTCTCCCAACGCAGTGCCGAAGACGTCACCGCACGACTAGATGCGCTCTGGGCCACCATGCATCGTTGTGTGCTCTCTGGATTACACGCCTCAGGAACACTGCCTGGTGGTCTTCACGTCAAACGCCGTGCTGCAGAACTGCGACAAGATCTCGAAGTGCTCGATAGTGAAGGCAGTCGCGACACGACAACTGAGTGGCTTCACGCGTTCGCTCTGGCCGTGAACGAAGAGAATGCGGCCGGCGAACGCGTCGTCACAGCCCCCACCAACGGGGCAGCGGGCATCGTCCCTGCGGTGGCAACCTACTATCTGCGTTTTGTCCCGGGAGCTGATCAGGAAGGCATTCGTCGCTACCTTCTCACCGCCACCGCGATAGGTTCCCTGTTCAAAGCCAACGCGTCCATCTCGGGGGCAGAAGCGGGCTGCCAAGGCGAGATTGGACCGGCGTGTGCCATGGCCGCCGGTGGCCTCTGCGCTGTGCTGGGGGGAACACCCCAGCAGGTAGAAAACGCCGCCGAGATCGCCATGGAACACCACCTGGGTCTCACGTGTGACCCCGTGGGTGGTTTGGTGCAGATTCCCTGCATTGAGCGCAATGCCATCGCCGCCTCCACAGCGGTCAGTGCAGCACGCCTGGCACTCCATGGCGACGGCTCCCATGTGGTCTCCCTTGACACCGTTATTGAGACGATGCGCCAAACAGGCCTCGACATGTCCACGAAGTACAAAGAAACCAGCGAAGGCGGCCTCGCCGTCAACGTGATTGAGTGCTAGCTAGAGCGCAGCTGCTAACTGGCGAATATCGCCTGCGTGTGTGCCACAACACCCACCGATAAGCCCGGCGCCCTGCTGGACCCACTGTGCTGAAGAGGCCACGAGGGCATCGGCTGCCGCGTTTTCCCAGATACCTGTTTGGGGATTCCACGTTCCACCGCCGTTGGCATAGACCACGATAGGCAGTTCTGTCACGGTGCGAATCTCCGCAATGGCAGCACTCACTAAAACAGGGTCAACGCAGTTGACACCGATGGCCGCAATCACGGGAGAGCTCACAGCAATGCGCGCTGCCTCCGCGAGGCTCTGCCCCGCCCAGAGGCG
>JBEGKV010000204.1:0-3084 GCA_041183925.1 Actinomycetota bacterium | reverse complement strand
GCTGAAGGTCTCCTTCCGGTACAGGATGGTTCAGTGGTGCCTATGGATGCCCCTATTGCCGTCAAGGAAGCGGTGCTCCCGTTCAAGCGTTTCCGCACACCTGAGGGCAAAGTTGTAGATTCTCTTCTCGGTCCAGAAATGCGTTCTACCGGAGAAGTAATGGGCATGGATGTGAACTTCCCCATTGCTTTCGCTAAGGCACAGGCCGGGGCTTATGGCGGACTACCCTCCTCGGGAACAGTCTTCATTTCGGTTGCTGACCGCGATAAGCGCAACATCATCCTTCCCGCACTGCGTTTTGCCCAACTGGGTTTCAGCATTGTTGCCACCGAAGGCACCGCAGAAATCTTGCAGCGCAACGGTATTCCGACCACCGTCATTGGCAAGGTCAGCGCCAAGCTCGGCGATGACACAATTCGTGCCTCTGCGATTGCTGCAGATAAGCCATTGTTTACGAATATGGCTCAGGTCAGCGCTGCCGTTGCATCGATTGACACCATCCGAGACGGTTTCGACGTGTGCAGTTTGCAGGAATATGCCATCAAACGCCGTGAGGCATTGGCTCGCGCATGAGTGAACCCGGCTTTGGTGATCGCCTCCAGGCTGCTTTCCAGCAGTTTGGACACCTCTGCGTAGGTATTGATCCTCACCCTTTCCTCCTCAATGAGTGGGAATATGACGACTCTGCAGTGAGCTTGCGTGAGTTCTCACTTCGAGTCATTGATGCGTGTGCAGGACAAGTTGGCATCATCAAGCCACAGGTTGCGTTCTATGAGCGGCATGGAGCACAGGGAATGGAAGCCCTGGAGTACATCATTCGACGTGCTCGTGAAGCTGATTTACTCGTTATTTCCGATTGCAAGCGTGGAGACATTGGCAGCACCATGGAAGCCTATGCGCAGGCATGGTTAACCCCTGGCTGGTCTCTGGAGTCTGATGCCATTACTGTCAGCCCCTACCTCGGTTCGGGAGCGCTGGCACAGACGGTGAATTATGCATTGGGCAACAACAAGGGTGTATTTATCCTTGCGGCAACGAGCAATCCTGAAGCCGCTGTTCTCCAAACGGCTCGAGTGGCCACAGGAATTCACGATGGTAAAACTGTTGCTGCAGCACAACTGAGTGATGTTGCTCGCTGGGCCACGGAAGCAACTCCCGTCAACTCTGTCGGGGCAGTTCTGGGCGCAACGTTGGATTTGCCCTCCTTGGGAATTAATCCCGATGAATATCCCGCGTTACCCGTATTGGCTCCAGGTTTCGGCTTCCAAGGTGCACGTGTCGAAGATGCACAACGCCTCTTTGGGAACTTGGCCACGAATTTGATTGTTTCTGAAACGCGGAGCGTGCTTTCTGCAGGACGCGAGCAGGTAGGCGAAGCTGTCCTTCGCCGTGCAGCTGAGGTAGCTTCTGCCCTTGCCTAATGTGATGCCAGAGGTCGACCGTCAGGCTGCAGCTCAAGCAGGAGTTGTCGCCCGGCGTAAGCGTGCCTCCATTAAGGCTGATGTCTATGAGGGTCGACGATCCGCCCTAGACGTTTTCACTGTGGCCTCCATTGATCCGTCTTCATCGGAAGCCACCATCCGGGTGACCGACTTTCTCAAATCCTTGCGGGGCGTAGGAATCAATAAGATTCCTCGTATTTTGGAAGAACTCGATATTTCTCCGCGCAAACGTTTGGGTGGTTTAGGCAAACACCAAAAAGCTACACTCCGCCGGTGGATAGTCAGTTATCAACGCAAACGCAACGAATCTTGGCCAGCCAAAGCTGTTGTTCTTGTCGGTCCTTCTGGAGTGGGCAAGGGGACTGCCACGACACGTGATCCCCGACCTGGTGAAATCGACGGAGTGAACTACTACTTCATCGATCATGGTGAATTCGACGCGATGATTTATTCCGAAGCCTTATTGGAGTGGGCTGAAGTTCACGGACAAAACAAATACGGAACCCCGCGCGGACCCATTGAGAGCGCTCTTTCTGAGGGGAAGAGTGTGCTTTTTGAAATTGACCTTCAAGGGGCCCGGCAGATTCGAACGAGCATGCCTGAAGCAAGACTTGTTTTTCTCTTACCCCCGGATTGGGATGAGCTTGTTCGACGCTTACGAGAGCGCGGCACAGAGTCTGAAGAAGAAATTGAACGTCGTTTGCACACCGCATACGGTGAGCTAGCAGCAAAAGATGAATTTGATGTTCGGGTAATTAACCGAGACGTCAGCGAAGCAGCCCAACAGGTCGTAGACTTAATGGGACTTAACAAGGAGTAAACATGGCTACCAAGCTTGAAGGAATCATCAACCCGCCCATCGACGATCTGCTCTCGAAGGTTGAATCCAAGTACGCACTGGTTATCTTTGCATCCAAGCGTGCACGCCAGATCAACGACTACTACTCCGACCTGCACGAAGGAAGCCTCTTCGATAACGTTGGACCCCTTGTTGACTCCAACATCGATGACAAGCCTCTGTCCGTAGCTATGCACGAGATCAACGAAGACAAGCTCATCGCTCGTCCTCTCGCGGTCTAACCACTGAATCGACACTTCGTGTCGCACGCGCAACTTCGCATTGTCGTCGGTATCACCGGCGGCATTGCTGCGTATAAGGCAGTTTCTATTGTTCGCGAGTTCGTAAAAGACGGGCATCATGTTGATGTCATTGCGACAGAGGCAGCCTTGGAATTCGTTGGTCGGCCCACCCTTGAAGCCATGAGTAGGAACCCCGTTCATGTCGGCCTCTATGACGATGTTGCTCAGGTTCGACATGTCGCACTAGGACAGCAGGCAGACGTTGTTGTTGTCGCTCCAGCAACAGCAAACACCCTGGCGACCATAGCTGCAGGGTTGGCGCCGGACTTGTTGGGAAACACCATTCTTGCTCGACGAGGACCGCTGGTTGTCGCCCCCGCTATGCACACCGAGATGTGGGAAAATCCAGCAACCCAGGCAAACATCTCTGTTTTGCGTGATCGCGGCATTCTCGTAGTGGGACCGGGTGTGGGGCAACTCACAGGTGCAGATTCTGGTGTGGGGCGCATGAGCGAACCTGAAGAAATTGTTCAGGCCGTCTATGACGCCGCCACTCCCATAC
>JBEGKV010000203.1:0-3837 GCA_041183925.1 Actinomycetota bacterium | reverse complement strand
GGTGTACGCGATGTGACACGTATTGCTGCAAGTTCACCAGAGCTCTGGATTCAGATTCTGGGTGCGAATAAGGACTCCATCGTAGGAGTGCTTGAAAACCTCCAAAAAGACCTCCAGAACGTCACTGATGCCCTCCGAGATGTTGACGCACCTGGTGCCCGCAAGATTATTGCCGAGGAAATGTCTGCGGGTAATGCTGGCGTGGCCAGACTTCCCGGCAAACACGGGCAAAACCGACGCTTTGCTCAGATCGTGGTCCTCGTGGATGACCGTCCGGGTCAATTGGCACAACTGCTCACCGAACTCGGTGAGCTCAACATCAACGTCGAAGATCTGCGCCTCGAACATGCGGAAGGCGCCCAGATGGGGATGGTTGAGTTTTCTGTCATCCCAGAAGTACGTGACTCTTTGGTGAAAGATTTAGAAAAGCGAAACTGGAGAGTGGCCTGATGAGCACCCCCATTGTTGTGGCCATTGATGGCCCTGCTGGTAGCGGAAAGTCCAGTGTGTCCAAAGCTGCAGCACGTGAGTTGGGCTTTGCCTACTTAGACACTGGTGCTGCCTACCGCGCGGTGGCCTGGCATGTGCTCAACAACGCAGTCGACCCCGCTGATGAACAGGCCGTCATAGATTCGTTGGAAGACTTTGGCTACGTCATCAGCACTGAACCAGATGACTACTTTGTGCGCGTGAACGAGCAGGACATTACTGAGGCCATCAGAGAGACTCGTATCACCGACGTGGTGAGCAAAGTCGCCAAGATTCCCGTTGTCCGCCAATACCTCAGCGATCTCTTCCGCCACATCATGGCAACCACGCTCAAGCCAGGAATTATTGCCGAAGGTCGTGACATCACCACTGTTGTTGCACCCGATGCGCAGGCACGAATCCTGCTCACAGCCAGTGAAGAAGCTAGAATGGCTAGGCGGTCTGCGGAACTTCCTCAGCACTCGCAAGATCAAACGGCGTCTGCACTGCGTGCCAGGGATGCAGCCGACTCGCGTGTATCTGACTTCATGACCGCCGCAGATGGCGTTGTGACCGTTGATTCAACTGATCTGGACTATGCCCAGACAATTGACGCGGTCGTGGGAGTCATTCGCTCACGCATGTCGTAATGCCGCGCGAAGGAGAAAATAATGGCTGATAACAAGCCCACCGATGAAGAATTTTTTGACGACGAACCCGACCAAGATGGTCTGTCCGAGCGCCTTGAGGTCTTAGATGAAGAACTTGCTATCGCTCGTGCTGCATCGCTGCGAGCTGGCCTTGACGACTACGATCTCGACGATGAAGACTTCGATCTTCTCGACACCGTCACTGAAGACCCCGACCAGATCACTTTCCTTCCCGCGCTTCCTGTCTTGGCAGTTGTGGGACGCCCAAACGTGGGTAAGTCTGCACTGGTCAACCGCATCATTGGTCGCCGTGAAGCAGTGGTCGAAGATACTCCCGGTGTCACGCGCGGTGTCACGCGAGACCGCGTCAACTACAAGGCAGAGTGGATGGAACGTCAGTTCACCCTGGTAGACACTGGCGGCTGGGAACCAGATGCCAAGGGCATCAATGCTTCTGTTGCTGCGCAAGCGGAAGTCGCTATAGACCTCGCTGACGCTGTCCTGTTCGTGGTGGATGGAAACGTGGGCGCCACCGCAACCGACGAGCACGTGGTCAAGTTGTTGCGCAAAACCAAGAAGCCTGTCTACCTTCTCGCCAACAAGGTTGATGACGCACGCCAAGAGCCCAATATCGCCACCCTGTGGTCACTGGGACTTGGCGAGCCCTATCCTGTTTCTGCACTCCACGGTCGTGGAGTTGCGGATCTCCTGGATCACGTCATCCCCAAGCTCCCCGCCGTTTCAGCAGTCGCCAAGCAGGAAGTGGGCGGACCTCGTCGCGTTGCGATCTTGGGCCGACCTAACGTGGGAAAATCTTCACTGCTGAACAAGGCAGCAGGTGAAGAGCGAGTCGTGGTTAACGACCTCGCAGGAACAACGCGTGATCCTGTTGATGAGCAAGTTGAGATCGCGGGCAAGATTTGGCGCTTTGTTGATACCGCTGGTATTCGTCGACGCGTTCACCTGCAACAAGGTGCGGATTTTTATGCCACGTTGCGCACCAGCGCCGCATTGGAAAAGGCAGAAGTCGCTGTCGTCATGATTGACGTCACTGAGCCCATCTCAGAGCAAGATGTCCGCATTATTGACCTCGTGCTGGAATCGGGTCGTGCACTTGTTCTGGCCTTCAACAAGTGGGACATGTTGGATGATGACCGCCGTCGCTACCTCGAACGTGAAATTGAACAGGACTTAGCCCACGTTGCCTGGGCTCCACGAGTAAACATTTCGGCACGAACAGGTCGCCACATGGAGAAGCTTGTTCCTGCTCTGGAGCGCGCTCTTGAGTCGTGGGATACCCGAATTCCGACAGGAAAGTTCAACGCGTTCCTGGCTGAACTCACTGCAGCTCATCCTCACCCTCTTCGTGGTGGAAAGCAGCCTCGAATTCTCTTTGGAACACAGTCTTCGACACGTCCTCCCACGTTTGTACTCTTCACCACCGGTTTCTTGGATCCCGGCTACCGTCGTTATATCCAGCGCCGTCTGCGTGAAATTTATGGCTTTGAAGGGTCCCCCATCAATGTCAACATGCGTGTGCGTGAAAAGCGGAAGCGTTAGTCTTTTCCCATGGGAAAAATACCCCCGCAGCTCCCGCCACTTCATCTTCGTGACCCTGGCGATGCGTGGGTAGAAGGTCCTGACGGCATCCTTTTGCAACACCGCGCAGAATGGTCGCACCACGGTGGAACCTGGGGCATTCCTGGCGGAGCTATCCGTATGGGGGAGGACGCGGTCAGTGGTGCTCTGCGTGAGGCAAACGAAGAAGCTGGTGTTCCAGCTGAACTCGTCACGGTGGTCTTTACCCAGGTCTTTGATCTCGAGTTCTGGAGTTACACCACCGTTGTTGTGGAGACTTCGGAAGTTTTCGAACCAATCATGGGCGATACCGAAAGCGAAGCTTTGGCATGGATTGCATTCAGTGACGTCGAGTCTTTCCCTCTTCACCCCGGCTTTGCAGCTTCTTGGCCAGGTTTGAGGAACTCTATAGAAGCACATCTCGAGGCTCACCGTGGCGAGTAGTCGTGGTTTTGACCGCTTAGTTAACTTCTCTGACGCCGTGGTGGCGATTGCCATCACCATTCTTGTTCTTCCTCTGGTTGACGAAGCCAGCAATTTGGGAACCGAAAGCGTCAACGCTTTTCTCGAATCTGTCGCAACTCAGTTCTATGTCTTCTTATTCAGCTTTGCTGTTATTGCCTACTACTGGTTTCTTCACCACAGTTTCTTCGATCAACTGAAACAAGTGGATATGCCCATCATGTTGTTGAACATGTTGTGGTTACTCGGGATAGTGTTCATTCCGTTTCCCACGGTCCTCATCGTTGACTCCAGGGGGCCTGCTGGCTGGGCAAATCTCATCTATCTCGCAACAATGATGCTTCTGGCGTTGACCCAGTTGTTTATGAAGCTTCACGTCAGGAAGCACCCTGAGTTGCTGGGTTCACATGTGACACGACTGAAGGGGCTTATCGGTTCAGAAGTTGTGGCCGTCTTGTTGGCTATATCTATCGTGATTGCGGTGACATTCCCGACAATTGGCCTCTATGCATTAATGCTGTTGTGGCTTACTCCCTTTATCGCTTCCTTCCTTGCCAGGCGGAAATATGGAAAGAGTTCCGCGCACAAAAGTTCCCTCAATAACCGATAAGATAAACAAGTTGTCCTCGTGAGAAATCACAGAGATAACGGGCTGTGGCGCAGCTTGGTAGCGCACTTG
>JBEGKV010000202.1:0-3521 GCA_041183925.1 Actinomycetota bacterium | reverse complement strand
TGTTCTCATTGACACTCCCATTGCTTTCTTAGGCATCTCCGGAAACCTCACCACAGGCACTGGCATTCAAGGAATCTTCGGCTCCCGCAATGCACTCTCCGTCATTGCTTTGATTGCCCTCATCACGTTCTTCATTGAGTGGCGAACAAAATCTGTCACCCGGGAACTCGCCCTCTGGTCCCTGATCGGGGCCGCTGCCTGCCTCTACCTTGGCGCATCACCCGTGGGACTCGTCACGCTCTTCAGCGTGGGATTCATCGCGTTATTGCTCTTTATTCTCCGCAGGATGGAGCCTGCTGCTCGCCGAGGAACCGAGATTGGGGTGGGCATCGCCGGCGTCATCGGCGTGATTGTGCTGTGGGTGTTCCGCGGCAGCGTGCTCGATGCTCTCAGTTCTTCAGGTCCCTTGCAGTATCGCTTGGCGCTCTGGACCGAAGAATGGCGCTTGGCCACAATGAAATTCTTGGACGGTTGGGGCTGGACAGGTATCTGGCCCAGAAAAACCCAACCGTTCACGGTGATGAACTCCAGCAGTGGCGACGTGCATTATTCCGGCCTCAACATCTTCCTCGACACCTGGTTGCAGCTGGGACTTGTAGGACTGGTGCTCTTGATTATTTTGCTGGGGCTCGCCTTTACCCGGAGTTGGACTTTGGCAACTTCCAAAAAGAGCGAGATCTACCTGTGGGCACCGCTGGTACTCAGCACGTTACTGATTTCAGGACTGGCTGAAAGCCATGCCCTCACTGAGTGGGGCTGGTTCTTTGTGGTCATCATCGTTGCCCGCTCCTCGGCCGAACTCAGCTGGCGCCGCAAGAAAGACTAAAGACTTCCCCAGAAACTAGGGAGAAGGTGACTCGGTCGGCGCAGGTGGATGAATCACCGAGTTGATGTATGCCTGAATGCTCGCAAAATCTGGGTACTCGGTATCGACCGGGAAAGGCTCGTAGTAGGGAGTGAGCTCGATGTGGGTAATCGGAAGTTTCTTCGTCTTCAGACCCAAGTCAACGAAATAGCCCAGCATGGACTGCGGAATATCAGTCTTGACCACCTGGGTTCCGGCTGCCGCAATCTCCTGGAACTTCGAGAGAACGTTCGCAGGGTTCATCTGGCGAAGCAGTGCTTCCTGAACTTGCTGCTGGCGAGCCATGCGGTCATAGTCACCGGTTCCGCTCCAGCGCGAACGCATATACATCATGGCGTGGTAGCCATCGAGGTGCTGCGTGCCGATTTCAATCCACTCACCCACCTGATCCTCGGGGGTTTCTGGTTCGGCAATAGCGATGCGTTCGGTGACATCAATGTCAACACCACCGAGGGAGTCAATAAGGTTTTGCAAACCCTGCATATCGATGAGAACGTAGTACTGAATCTGCAAGCCCGTGATGGCTTCGGCAGCATCGCGCATCGCTTCAATACATTTCACCGGCAACATAGACCGTGTTGAGGCATGCCCAGCGGGTGCAGTATTCACCGGTTTCCTGGGTGTAGCCATCGGGATAGACCGCATGTAACGGGGAGTCCTCATTGAAGGGAATGTTCTGCAGGTCACGGGGCATGCCGATGATGGTTGCCTGACCTGTTTCTGCATTGACACTCACAACCTGAGCGGTGTCCGGACGAAGACCTTGGCGGTCTGCGCCCGCGTCACCACCCAGCAGCAAGAAGTTGTATTGGCCATCAATGGGAGGCTGGCTGGGACCTGCAACGAAGATTTTGCCCAGTGCGCTGTTCAAGCTTCCGGTAATACTTGCGGCATACGCCGCCCCACCAGAAATCAGCACCATCATCACCACAGTGATCGAGGCTACCCACCACCTGGCACGGGGCCCGGTCTTGATAATTCGGACCAAGCGCAATGTGTCAATGGTCAGAATCAGCCACAGCAGTGCATAAAAATACAACGCAATTTGAATGACAAAAAGTGAAGGTCCCCAGGTTCCCAAGAAAAATACTGCGGTCGGCCAGAGCAACCCGATCAGCAATGTGAGAACAATAAAACCAACCAGAATGAGGGTCGCACCAATACCGATTTTTCCGAGGCGCTTGTTCCCGGCCAGTGCTTGCACGGAGCCGGGAAGAATGAAGTTGAGGACAACCAACCACCAGGCGCGGGTGGTCATAACCTTGGGCGAGCTGGTGTCGGGATACCTCAGGGGGCTCGTCTGACTCATAGCTGAGACTTGAGCGCCTTGTTCTTTTCTTCGACCAGGTCTGCAAGACCAGAAGCATAGGCTTCTACCGCCGTGAGCAACTCAGGGTTGCTGGTGGCAAGAATCTTCACCGCAAGAAGGGCAGCGTTGGTGGCACCACCAATAGAGACCGTGGCGACAGGAACGCCGGCAGGCATCTGCACGATAGAGAGCAAAGAATCCAAACCATCGAGTTTGGCCAAAGGCACCGGAACGCCAACAACAGGAAGTGGGGTGACACTGGCCAACATGCCGGGGAGGTGCGCAGCACCACCGGCACCGGCAATGATGACTTTGAGGCCTCGGCCAGCTGCTGCCTTGCCGAACGCAATCATTTTTTCAGGGGTGCGGTGCGCAGATAGCACCTCAACCTCAAAGGGGATGCCAAAGTCGTTGAGCACATTGGCGGCAGAACTCATGACATTACAACGGCGACGAGAGGGTGCGTTTCAGCCATTGTTCAAGGCTAGGGCTCAGACCTGAAAGAATCCTGCTGCGCCACGCGCCTGATAGGCAACCTCAACCAGATCGTCTCCGCTGACATTGACGTGACCGACCTTGCGGCCAGGGCGAGGTTCTTTGCCGTAGGTATGAATTTTGGCTGTGGGGTGTGCGGCCATGGCATGTGCAAAAGGTGACAACATATCGCCCGATGCGGGGCCACCCAGGATATTGACCATCACGGTGAAAGGTTGGGTAAGTCCGGTTGCGCCCAGAGGCAGATCGAGCACGGCGCGCAGGTGCTGCTCGAACTGGCTCGTGGTGCTGCCATCTTGAGTCCAGTGTCCAGAGTTGTGGGGTCGCATGGCCAGCTCATTGACCAGAATGCGATCATCGGTGGTCTCGAACAGTTCCACGGCCATCACGCCGGTGACCTGCAGCTCTTCGGCTATCTGGGTGGCTATCGTGCCAGCCATGTCTGCGATCTTTCCCTGCGAGTGAGGGGCTGGGGCGATGACTTCACTGCAGACACCGTCAGCCTGAATGCTTTCAACGACAGGCAGCGCCATTTCACCACTGGGGCGACGGGCAATGAGCTGGGAGAGTTCACGTCGGAATTCGACAAATTCTTCCAACAGCAATGATTCGCCTGGTGCGAGAAGTTCAAGCCAGTCGGCAACCTCGGCAGCGCTCGTGATGACCCGAACACCTTTGCCGTCATAACCACCGCGAGCAGTCTTGGCCACCGCGCGGCCGCCCCATTCAGCGAGGAAAGACTCCACATGTTCGGACGTTGATGCTTTCATCCACCCGGGAACAGGAATCCCGAAATCTCCCAAACGTTCACGCATGCGTAACTTGTCTTGGGCAAACTCGAGGGCATGGGGA
>JBEGKV010000201.1:0-2908 GCA_041183925.1 Actinomycetota bacterium | reverse complement strand
GATCTCCTCAGAGCACCTGCGTGTGTATGCCCTCGATGCGCTTTCACTGTTTATGCCCATTGAGTGTGCAGGCTGTGGGGCGGACGATAGGAATCTGTGCAGTGCATGCCGGGAATATTTACTCTCGATTGCTCCAGCTGACGTTCAATACCGCGAGCTTTTCGAAACTGAGAGCATCAGTCGGCTGCCACTGTGGTTCGCCACCGATTTTGTGTCGCCGCTGACAGGCATGGTGCATCACTTCAAAGAACAAAACAGAACCTCCATTGTGAAAGTACTTGCCGCACCCTTGGACGTTGCGATCCAGGTGGCCTGTTCGCGCATGGGCAATTCACCCCAGGCGAGAGAAATACTCTGGGTCTCCCCGCCTTCCAGCAGGGCAAGTTTTCGAACCCGGGGTTACCACCCCACGCAGATGCTGATGAGAGCGGCAGGCCTGCGGCATAGCCAACTACTGAGCATTGCCCGGCGCCGCGCAGATCAATCCACCCTGGGCCGCATGGAGAGATTTCGAAATATGGGCGGTGCATATGTTGCACGTCCGCAGGCCCACGGCAGCACAGTGGTGCTCGTCGATGACGTGTTGACAACCGGGGCAACCCTCTTGGAATGCGCCCGGGCACTGCGTGCCGGGGGCGCCACCGTGCTGGGCGCGGTGGCCCTGGCCTACACCCCGAAAAATTTTCAGGACACACACAGGTGAAATTGCGTGACAAGAAGGGTTAAACAGGACTACATTTTCAACAACATCGATTGGCGTCGGGAGGTCGTCATGGAACTCAACTTCGTCGCTCGTCACACCGAGATCACAGACAGATTCCGTAACTACGTAGCGGAAAAGGTCGACAAGATTGAGAAGCTTGCAGATCGCCCGCTTGAGCTGGACGTCACCGTCAGTAAACATCACGGGGGTAAAGGACTCGTGGGGGGTGATCATGTGGAGCTGACACTCGTCGAAGCTGGACCCGTACTCCGGGCCGCTTCAGATGGTGAAGATAAATATGCTGCCTTTGATCTGGCCATGGGACGAATGATGGAACAGCTTCGTCGCGCTCGCGATAAGAAAAAAATCCATCACCACGGCCACCAGAAGCCACTGTCCATCCACGAAGCAAGCGCAGATGCCTTTGCTCAGGTGGATATCGTTCCTGCAACCCCAGAAGACATTGAGAGGGTCGCCGCAGAGGAGCATGCCATCACGCCGTCCGCGGCAGCCTAAACACGTCACAAACCATCGCGTGCCCCGCCTGACAGCTTCTGCACAGGCGGGGCACGCGCATTCCCGGTAGCATTGAGGGCCGTTGCTTATGCTGATCGGTTCCTGCGCAGTATGCGCCCCACACACGGGAGAGTTTTCGTGGCAAACATTCTTGACAAAGTCCTGCGCATGGGCGAAGGACGAACCCTTCGCAAACTAGAGAACCTGGCGAAGGCCGTCAATGAACTCGAGGATGGCTTCATCAACCTCACCGATGAAGAACTTCGTGCCGAGACCACCGACTTCCGCAAGCGCTACATCGAGGGCGAATCCCTCGACCACATGCTCCCTGAGGCGTTCGCAGCTGTGCGCGAAGCAGCCCGCCGCACCATTGGCCTGCGCCACTTCGATGTCCAGGTCATGGGCGGAGCAGCCCTGCACCTAGGAAACATCTCGGAGATGAAGACCGGTGAAGGTAAGACACTGGTTGCAACTCTTCCCGCCTACCTCAACGCTATTGCGGGCCGCGGCGTCCACGTGGTCACCGTGAACGACTACCTTGCCAGCTACCAGTCGGAACTGATGGGACGCGTCTTCCGTGCCCTCGGCATGACCACTGGTGTCATCACTGCGGGACAGCAGCCTGCAGTCCGCCGTGAACAGTACCTCTGCGACATTACCTATGGAACCAACAACGAGTTTGGTTTTGACTACCTCCGCGACAACATGGCCTGGAGCGTTCAAGACAAGGTTCAGCGCGGACACTTCTTTGCCATCGTCGATGAGGTCGACTCGATCCTCATCGATGAGGCCCGCACCCCTCTGATCATCTCGGGCCCTGCCTCAGGTGAAGCGAACCGCTGGTTCACCGAGTTTGCTCGTATTGCCACCACCTTAGAAGAGGGCGTGGACTATGAAGTCGATGAGAAGAAGCGCACCGTCGGTGTGCTGGAGCCCGGCATTGAGAAGGTCGAAGACTACCTCGGTATTGACAACCTCTACGAGTCGGCCAACACCCCTCTGATCTCCTTCCTGAATAACTCGCTCAAGGCCAACGCCCTGTTCAAGCGCGATAAAGACTACGTCGTGATGAACGGTGAAGTACTCATCGTGGATGAGCACACCGGTCGTATTCTTGCGGGCCGTCGCTACAACGAAGGTATTCACCAGGCCATCGAGGCAAAGGAGGGTGTAGAGGTCAAGGCCGAAAACCAGACTCTCGCCACCGTGACCCTGCAGAACTACTTCCGTCTCTACGAGAAGATTTCGGGCATGACCGGTACGGCTGAAACCGAAGCCGGCGAATTCATGAGCACCTACAAGATTGGTGTGGTTCCTATCCCCACCAACAAGCCCATGGCGCGTATCGACCAGCCTGACCTGGTCTACAAGAACGAAGTGATCAAGTTCGAGCAGGTCGCTGTCGATATCGCCGAGCGTCACGCCGCCGGTCAGCCTGTTCTGGTTGGAACCACGTCGGTGGAAAAGAGCGAATACCTGTCCAAGCTCTTGGCGAAGAAGGGCATCAAGCACGAAGTCCTCAATGCTAAGAACCACGCCCGTGAAGCTGCCATTGTTGCGCAGGCTGGTCGCTTAGGCGCTGTCACGGTCGCCACCAATATGGCCGGTCGTGGTACCGACATCATGCTCGGTGGTAACGCTGAGCACCTCACCGTCACCGAGCTGGCCTCCAAGGGCTTAAACCCCACA
>JBEGKV010000200.1:0-4296 GCA_041183925.1 Actinomycetota bacterium | reverse complement strand
CTTGTGCACGATGGCTGCTGCCACGGCAGAGTCCACACCACCGGAGAGACCGCAAATGACGCGGCCGGTGCCCACCTGGGCGCGAATAGCAGCCACCTGGGTCTCAATGACGCTTTCGCTGTTCCAGTCCGCAGGGAGCCCTGCGCACTTGTGCAGGAAGTTTTCGAGCAGGTCCTGACCGCACTCGGAGTGCTTGACCTCGGGGTGCCACTGCACGCCGTAGAGGTGACGCTCGTCGTTGGCGAAAGCAGCTACAGGGGTGGCCTCGGTGGAGGCAACCACGGTGAAACCGGCAGGAGCGGTGGCGACCTGGTCGCCATGGCTCATCCACACGGTCTGGACCTGGTCGCCATGGCTCATCCACACGGTCTGGGCCTGTGGCTGACCGCCCACGAGGGCGTGATCAGCCTGGATGGTCATATCGGTGGCGCCATACTCACGGCCACCGGTCTGCGCGACGGTGCCACCGAGTGCCTGAGCCATGACCTGGAAACCGTAGCAAATACCGAAGACAGGAATGCCTAGCTCCAGAATGGCGGGGTCAAGGGTGGGGGAGCCAGGTTCGTACACGCTGGACGGACCACCGGAGAGCACGATACCCACGGGCTTCTTTGCAGAAACCTCAGCTGCGGTAATCGAGTGAGGAACAATCTCGGAGTACACACCTGCTTCGCGAACTCGGCGGGCAATCAGTTGTGCGTACTGGGCGCCGAAGTCAACGACGAGTACGGGCTGGGGCTGCGTCACGCGGCCTCTCCTTTTACTGGGGCGGTAGGGGTTTTCTGCTGCGCAAGAAAAGCCACCACCTGCTTGGCATAAATGCTTTCAACGATGAAGGACAGCACGGGAATGACGCCACCGAGGGCAATGATGAGGAACTTGCCAATAGGCCAGCGCATCATGGACCACAGGCGGAAACCCGCGAACAAATACATCACATACAACCAGCCGTGCACGATCAAAATGCCAATAGACAAGTTGACCGCGGTGACGGTGTCCGAAGGAACCAGGGCAATGAAACCGTGGGGGCCAAAGGCCTCAATTTCATAGCCGGGTTCGAGGAAGACAAAGTCTCCCGTGTTGGGATCGGTCATGCCACCTGGCAGCACGAAGCTGTTGGTCGTGGCATCCAGCATGTACTTCAGAATCATTTCTGCGACCAGCAGCAGCAGGAATGTTCCCGTGATGTATGCCATCACTTTGTAGAACTTGAGGGCCCCCGGAATTCGTGGGATGTCAACGGCGCGGGGGGCAACAGGCATAGCTCTAGTTTACTTCTGCCGCAGCCTGCTCGAGTTCGTCTTGTTCACGCAGATAGGCGTCTCGAACCATGCGCCACCAGATGTAGAAGGCAAATCCTGCGAACACAGTCCACTCGATGGCGTAGAAAATATTCAGCCAATTCACGGAACCTTCGTTCATCGGCGCGATGGAGTCAATCTCCACCAATCCGGCCGGTGCCGTCTGCGCGATGAGGTAACCGGAATACACGGTTCCGCTGTAGTCAGGCCATTGGTTCACTAACGAAGCAACCGACAGCGTGCTCTCAGTGAGGGGGTCTTCGCTGGTGCCGGGAAGGTCGGGAGCTTCGGTGGGCATGAAGCGGCCGGTCCACACGGTGGGCTCAGCCTGGGGCAAGGCAGAGAGTTTCGCCACGACAGCGTCAGCGTCGTCCTGATTGGCGGTCCAGCCCAGGGCGACGGGCAAGCTGGTTTCGGGTGCGGTGATCAGGCGCCCGACTACCCAGTAGCCGGCCTGGCCTTGATTCAGGCGGCCAGAGATCAGGCGCCCGACTACCCAGTAGCCGGCCTGGCCCTGATTGAGTCGGCCAGAGAGTTGGGTGTAGGCATCCGGCACCAAGGTGCCGGTGATCTCGGCCATGTGACCACCGGAGTTATCAGTGCTCGGCATGCCGGGCACCAGCAGACCTTCGAGAGGAACCACAATCTCCGACTCGGTGTCGACCGGCTGTGCTGCCTCGATAGCGCGTTCGAGTTGCCATTGGCCCAGCCAGGCAAAAGCGGCTGCCAGGGCCATGACAAACAGCAGAAAGAGGACCCACTTGGGGCGCAGAGCAGTTTTGATCACTGCGGGGGCAATTCTGTAATGCTGGGCACGGCCGTGCGGAGGGCATTAGCTGCCTCGTCCGTGCTCTGCTGTTCTGCGGCCAACTCTGCTTCCACAGAAAGGCGGTAGTTGCGGGCTTCCGCTTTTTCTTCGGCTGCACTCCAGCCGAGCAAACCACCCATGATTTTGGCCACGACGACAGAGGCTTCGATGCCACGGTCACGGGTTTCAATGTTGTAGCGGGTGCGACGCGCCAGCACGTCTTCGACGTGCAGGGCACCTTCGTGGGTGACCGCATAGGTCACTTCTGCACGCAAATAGTCAGGATTACCCGGCAAGGGTTCTGCTTGGGCAGGATCTGCCGCAATCAGTCCCAGCAGGTCATCGGCCATGGAGCCGTAGCGGTTGAGCAAGTGTTCCACCACGGGGCGGGGAAGGCCTGCCTGGGCAGCCGTCCTCGTGCGACGGTTCCAGGCAGCTTTGTATCCCGCTGCCCCCAGCAGAGAGATAGAAGCGGTCACGCTCGGTGGGATGGAGCCTTCTCCGGCGCCGGCATTGAGTTCTTCCACAGCGGCATCCACGGCGTCGTTGGCCATGACGCGGTACGTGGTCCACTTCCCCCCGGCAATGAGCACGAGGCCTGGCTTGGGTTTGACCACCACGTGTTCGCGGCTGAGCTTGGCCGTAGATTCGGACTCCCCGGCCAACAAAGGTCGCAGGCCCACATACACACCCTCGATGTCCTCGTGGGTGATGGGCTCATCGAGCACGCTATTCACATGGTCGAGCAAATACTGAATATCGGTGGCCGTCGCTGAAGGGTGTGCCTTGTCGAAGTGCCAGTCCGTATCGGTGGTGCCAATGATCCAGTGGCGACTCCACGGAATAACAAAGAGCACACTCTTCTCGGTGCGCAGGAGCAGACCCATCACAGACTTGAACTTGTCGCGGGGAACCACAATGTGGATTCCCTTCGATGCGCGCACGCGCAGCGTGCCCCCATCGTGGACGAGTTCTTGAGTCTTTCCAGTCCAGACACCGGTGGAGTTAATAACCTGCTTGGCGCGGACCTCAAATTCTTCCCCGGTCTGCAGGTCTTTGAGGGTCGCGCCCACGACGCGGCCCTTCTCCTGCAGGAAGCCAATCACCTCAGTGCGGTTAGCAGCATGGGCACCGTTCGCCACAGCCGTGCGGACCAGGTTGACCAGTAGCTCATGCCGCCGATGATGCCCGAAGAACGCAGGCTCGGCGCTGCCAAACCAATCTGGCGCTTACTCAGGTGACGGTGGTGTCCTACGCCCGGGCGTCGCCCGCCCGCGTAGGAGAGCGCGTCATAGAGCAGCATTCCTGCACCAATGTAGGCACGTTCCCAGACGGGGTGCTCCACGGGGTAGAGAAAACGGATGGGCTTGACCAAGTGCGGAGCTAGTTGCTGGAGCAGCAGACCGCGTTCGGTCAGAGCTTCGCGCACCAGGTGGAAGTCGAGCTGTTCGAGGTAGCGAATGCCACCGTGCACGAGCTTGGACGAACGGCTCGAGGTTCCCGACGCCCAGTCCTGAGCTTCGACGACACCAACATTGAGGCCACGGGTAGCAGCATCGAGCGCACACCCTGCCCCGACAATGCCGCCGCCAATAATCAGCACATCTAGTACTTCAGTGCGCAGCGCAGTCAGCGCTTCAGCACGGGTGGCTGCATTGAGCACACCCTGCGAAGCTGCTGCGCTGGACATTACAGAGTCGTATTCGTCGTGGGAGCTGTGGGGGCAGCGGCCGAATGTGCGGCGCTGTAGGGAGCAACAACAACCTCGACGCGCTGGAACTCCTTGAGATCGGAGTAACCGGTGGTCGCCATCGAGCGGCGCAGAGCGCCCACAATGTTGGCGGTGCCGTCAGAGACCGCAGCAGGACCGTAGAGAAGTTCTTCGCCCACGTGCATGCGGCTTCCGCGAGGAAGTTCACCGTGGTGGGCTTCTTGACCCCAGTGCCATCCGCCACCAGGAGCATCGGTCGCACGTGCCAAGGCAGAGCCGAGCATGACAGCGTCCGCACCGCACGCAATGGCCTTCACCACGTCACCGGAGGTGCCGAGGCCACCATCCGCGATGACGTGGACGTAGCGTCCACCCGATTCGTCCATGTAGTCACGGCGTGCACCGGCCACATCGGCCACAGCAGTGGCCATGGGTGCGTGAATACCCAGCGAAGCACGGGTGGTGGACGCTGCGCC
>JBEGKV010000199.1:0-2831 GCA_041183925.1 Actinomycetota bacterium | reverse complement strand
CCACAATCTCACCAAAGAACAATGCTGACCATGCGATGGTGAGTACGGGCTGCACCAGTTGAATCTGACTGACGGATGACATGGGCCCAATGGCCAGGCCTCGATACCACGCAAAGAATCCGACATACATCGAGATCACGGAGATATAGGCAAAGCCCATCCAGGCCAATCCCGGAACTGCCGCCCAATCCAGATCTGCCACACTGCTCCATGCCAGTGGAATCATGACAGGCAGGGCCACCACTAAGGCCCAGCTGATGGTCTGCCACGACCCCATTTCACGGGCTAACAATCCCCCCTCGCCATAGCCAATTGCTGCCATGATGACGGCACCGACCAGGAACAGATCTCCGAGCACAGGACCTGATTGCGTTCCCGTGGTGAGCACAGCAAAGATTCCCACGGCAAGAGCACCCAGCACCGCGGCAATCCAGAACACAACCGACGGACGTTCTCTACCGCGAATCACCGCGACAACTGCCGTGGCGGCAGGAAGCAGCCCAATGATGACCGCGCCGTGTGAGGCAGGCACAAATTGCAACGCAAAAGAGGTGAAGAACGGGAATCCCACCACAACGCCCAAGGCCACCACGACCAGACGGAACCACTGGCGACCTTGCGGCAGTGCCGTGCGCGTGATGAGCAAAACCAGTGCCGCTATAACAGCGGCAACAACCGCGCGTCCGGCACCTAAAAACAGCGGCGGGAAACCGTGCAGGGCCAGCTTCGTCATCGGCAAAGACAGAGAGAAGGAGGCTATGCCCACAAAACCGAACAACAGTCCGGCATATTTGGCAGGGGTTTTAGCCACGCGGATACACCGGATCTGTTCCGGTGCCTTGCTCAATAATCTTGGCCAACATCTCCGGCGCAGTGGTGTTTTCACCCGGCTGGTTAGGTTTGCCCGTGCCGTGATAGTCGCTCGAGCCGGTGATAATCAGCCCGCGCTCTTCACACAACTCACGCAGGATGGTTTTGCCTGGCTCGATGTTTTCACGGTGGTCGATTTCATAGCCACCCAGGCCAGCTGCAATCAGGCGGTCGATGTATTCCATCGGCGCCACACGACCCTTGGTCGTGGGATGCGCCATCACCGGCACTCCCCCGGCCGAGCGAATCAAAGACACCGCAGAAACAGGATCTAACGCATATTGAGAGACGTAATAGGGGCCGTCTTTAGACAAAATTCCACTAAACGCTTCACTGCGTTCAGAGATGATGCCACGGGCGACCAGTGCATCTGCAAGGTGAGGCCTCCCCACAGATTTGCCGGAGTCAGAGACCTGCTCGAGCACGTGCTCCCACGTGATGTCATAGTCCGCACTGACATTTTCTGTCATGAGGCGCAGGCGGTTCTCTCGGTCGTTCTGGAGTTTGTCCAGTTCGGCAGCGAACGGGCCAAAGTGGGGATCCACCAGATAGGCCAGGATGTGGATACTGCCCATCTCAATACGAGAAGAAAACTCAATACCGGGGAGCCATGGTGCGAATGCCGGCAGCATGGGCTTCCCGGACAACCTCGGCAGGCGAACCAGTGCCGTCGGAGACATTGCTATGCAGGTGAAGGTCGATAGGACCCTGCGCGCTTAAGAATGCTTCCACCCTTTCACTCTAGGGCTGGCGAGGATACTCACCGCATTTTCTCCGTAAAGCGGTGCCAGACTAGAGACATGAACGAGAACGATGCCCCCACCGATGTCCCTCTGGGCACAGCCAACCGCTCGACTACTCCGGCATCGACAACGTTCCAGACGTATATCGCCAGCGAATGGGCTGACCGCGAGGAAATCATCCCCGCGCCGCGCGAAGAGGCGCCCTTCGCAGCAGCTAGACGGGCAAAGCTCAGCGCGCTCTACCCTGATCGCCGCATTGTGATTCCCGCAGGGGAAATGAAGCGTCGTTCTAACGACACGTTTTACCCTTTCCGTGCACACTCGGACTTTAGCTACCTCACGGGCTGGGGCTCAGACAGTGAACCAGATGCCGTCTTGGTCATGGCACCCACGGCCAGTGGCCATGACGCGACGTTGTACTTCCGCGAGCGCGCAGGTCGAGACTCAGACGAGTTCTATGCCAACAGTGACATCGGAGAGTTCTGGGTGGGACCTCGGCCATCGCTGGCTCAAGTCGCCGGGGACCTCGCACTGGCCACACGTCATCTCAATGAACTTCCAGAAGCTGACGCGCACGTCACTGAGATTCCAGAAGATATTGCCCGTGATCTTTCCGAGATGCGATTGGTAAAAGATTCCTGGGAGATTCAGGAAATGCGGGAGGCCGTGGCCTCCAGCATTCGAGGCTTTGCCGATATTGCCCGAGTACTCCCCGCGATTGCCGGGAACAAGCGTGGCGAGCGCCTGGTAGAGGGTGCATTTGCTTCTCGCGCACGCCTGGAAGGCAACGGTGTCGGTTACGGCACCATTGCAGCCAGCGGCGCACACGCCTGCATTCTGCACTGGGTGAACAACGATGGTGTAGTCACTGATGGTGATCTCATCCTCATTGATGCAGGTGTGGAACGGGACAGCTACTACACCGCCGATGTGACGAGGACACTTCCCGTCAACGGCACCTTCACGGCCGTGCAGCGCAAGGTCTACGAAGCAGTTCGTGCGGCAGCAGATGCAGCGTTCCAGATGGTGAAACCAGGTATTACGTTCCGCGATGTGCACAACACCGCGATGGGTGTTATCGCTGAGAAGACAGCGGAATGGGGTCTGCTTCCTGTCACTGCTGAGGAAGCTCTTCTGCCCGATAACCAGCACCACCGCCGCTATATGGTCCATGGCACCAGCCATCACCTCGGTATCGATGTGCACGACTGTGCCCAA
>JBEGKV010000198.1:0-3133 GCA_041183925.1 Actinomycetota bacterium | reverse complement strand
TTCCACCACATCACCAGTTCTTCTTCGAAGGGAGTTCCGCCCAGCAATACCAGACGGCTTGGTTCATCCCCGATGGTGATGGTGAGGGTGTCGACGCCGGGTTCGATATAGGCCAGGTGATCCTTCGGTGCCCAGTCACCCTGAATGTCGGCTGCCCCGGTGTCTACCAGCACGCCGTGCTCAAAATCAGGATTCACCGGGATGGTGAGCACTGCACCTGCGGGGGCCACTATCTCAGCGGCAAGCAGGGGAGTAAACGTGGTGGGGTTCGCGGTGACAACGCCGTGATCACCGTGCACACTTCCCACATACACGGTCAGCTGGGCATCCCCGATGGTGGTGCGCGGAGAGACGTGGTGCTCAAAGAAGGGTTCAACAAAGCGGTCAGCATCAGGAAGTGCCACCCACAGTTGAACGCCGTGCAATCGGGGAATAGTTCCCGTGGACTCTTCAGAATGGGAGATCCCTGTGCCGGCGGTCATCAGATTAACCTGGCCGGGACGAATCAGCTGAACACTTCCCACGCTGTCGTGGTGCTCTACTTCCCCTTCAAACAACAGCGTGACGGTCTGCAGGCCGGTGTGGGGGTGGGGACCAATGTTCATCCCGCCGGTGAGCTCCACTTCGTCAGGGCCAAAGTGATCAATAAAACACCAGGCACCGATGGTGGTTCGGTTGCGATTGGGAAGTGTGCGCCTCACCGTCATCGCGCGCAGGCCACCCAAGGGGACATCGCGGGGCGTGAGGATGCTCATGTCTACAGACTACGTATTTCGGTCAACATTTATTCCGTGCAGCACGGTTTGTTCCCCCTCCAGCGAACAAGCACGCCACTACTCACGCCGTGGGCGAACAGGGGCAGTTTTTGCGGGTGGAGAGGGTTACTCTCAATTCAAGACCTGCACCACCGGTGTGCTGATGGGAGTTCACATGTTTGAGAGATTTACCGACCGCGCTCGCCGCGTCGTTGTCTTGGCGCAAGAAGAAGCCAAGATGCTCAATCACAACTACATTGGCACCGAGCACATTCTGCTCGGCCTCATCCACGAGGGTGAGGGTGTGGCAGCGAAGGCACTTGAGTCGCTGAACATTTCTCTTGACGCCGTGCGTGAACAGGTCCAGGACATCATCGGCCAGGGCCAGCAGCAGCCCACTGGTCACATCCCCTTCACGCCTCGTGCCAAGAAAGTCCTCGAACTGTCGCTTCGCGAAGCACTCCAGCTCGGCCACAACTACATTGGCACCGAGCACATCCTGCTCGGTCTCATCCGCGAGGGTGAGGGTGTTGCTGCTCAGGTTCTGGTCAAGCTCGGTGCTGACCTCAACCGTGTGCGCCAGCAGGTCATTCAGCTTCTTTCTGGTTTCCAGGGCAAAGAGCCTGTCACCGCAGGCAACAAGGAAGAAACGTCCTCTGCCCAGGGTGGGTCGCGAAAAAGAAATCGAACGCGTGATGCAGATTCTTTCGCGCCGTTCCAAGAACAACCCTGTCCTCATCGGTGAACCCGGTGTGGGAAAGACGGCCGTTGTGGAGGGTTTGGCTCAGGCCATCGTCTCTGGCAACGTGCCCGAGACCCTCAAGGACAAGCAGCTCTACACGCTTGACCTCGGATCGCTCATTGCCGGTAGCCGTTACCGCGGTGACTTCGAAGAGCGCCTGAAGAAGGTCACCAAGGAGATTCGCACCCGAGGCGACATCATCACTTTCATCGACGAGATTCACTCTCTCGTGGGAGCCGGTGCCGCGGAAGGTGCCATCGATGCTGCCTCCATCTTGAAGCCCCTGCTTGCTCGTGGCGAACTCCAAACCATTGGTGCCACCACGCTGGATGAATACCGCAAGCACTTCGAAAAGGATGCTGCTCTCGAGCGTCGTTTCCAACCCATCCAGGTTGCCGAGCCTTCCCTTCCCCACGCGATCAACATTCTTAAAGGTCTGCGCGACCGCTATGAAGCCCACCACAAGGTTCAGATCACCGATGGTGCCATCGTGGCTGCCGCCAACCTCGCAGACCGTTACATCTCCGACCGCTTCTTGCCCGATAAGGCCATTGACCTCATCGACGAAGCAGGTGCACGCCTGCGCCTGTCGATCCTGTCCAACCCACCCGAGCTGCGCGAACTGGACGACCAGATTGCTCTCACGCGGACCAAGAAGGAAGCTGCCATCGAAGGTCAAGACTTCGAACTTGCTGCCTCGCTGCGCGATGAAGAGAAGCAGCTGCAGGGTGAGCGCGTGCGCCGTGAAAAGGAATGGCGCAGCGGATCAGGCGGCGGCCAGGGCATCGTGGATGAAGGCGTCATTGCTGAAGTCCTCGCACAGGCCACCGGTATCCCCGTGTTCAAGCTCACCGAGGAAGAGTCCGCTCGACTCGTCTTCATGGAGAAGGCCCTTCACCAGCGTGTGATTGGTCAGGAAAAGGCCATCTCGGCCCTGTCCAAGACCATTCGCCGCACCCGTGCAGGCCTCAAGGACCCCAAGCGCCCCTCTGGTTCGTTCATCTTCGCCGGTCCCACCGGTGTGGGAAAGACCGAGCTTGCTAAGGCATTGGCCGAGTTCCTGTTCGATGACGAAAACGCCATGATCTCTCTCGACATGAGTGAATACGGCGAGAAGCACACCGTCTCACGTCTGTTCGGTGCTCCTCCCGGATTCGTTGGATTCGAAGAGGGGGGCCAGCTCACCGAGAAGGTGCGCCGCAAGCCCTTCAGTGTTGTGCTGTTCGATGAAATCGAGAAGGCACACCCCGATATCTTCAACTCGCTTCTCCAGATCCTGGAAGAGGGCCGTTTGACCGATGGTCAGGGTCGTGTGGTCGACTTCAAGAACACCGTCATCATCATGACCACCAACCTCGGCACCAAGGAAATCTCGGGTGGTCCCGTGGGCTTCCAGCTCGAGGGTGACGCCGGTAACGACTACGACCGCATGCGCGGCAAGGTCAATGAAGAGCTCAAGAAGCACTTCAAGCCAGAATTCCTCAACCGTGTCGATGACATCATCGTGTTCCCTCAGCTGAGCAAGGACGAGCTGGTTCAGATCGTAGATCTGTTCACCAAGCGTCTGAGCGACCGCATGATGGACCGCGACATGACCATCGAGCTCACCCGTTCGGCCAAGGACCGCCTCATCGAG
>JBEGKV010000197.1:0-4419 GCA_041183925.1 Actinomycetota bacterium | reverse complement strand
AGTTGCCGGGAAGCGTTACCCGATTTCCAAGTCACGCACCGTGATTGGGCGCGGAACAGAAGCTGACATCACCGTGGACGACTCGGGTATTTCTCGCCGACACGTGGAGATCCTGTGGGATGGCACCCGTGCTCAGGCCAACGACCTGGGATCTACCAATGGCTCTGTGCTCAATGGTCAACGCCTAACCTCTGCGGCGCTGGAAGCAGATGCTGTGATTACAGCAGGTCAAACCACGATTACATTGCGGTTGCTCCCTCAGGCCGCTGGCGCAGAGCCTGAGGCTGCAACCCAGCAGACTCCTCGCGCCACAGAGCCCGGTGGATTCTGGGGTCCTCGTGAGTGAGCTCACACTTCTCATTCTGCGCGTGGGATTCCTGGTCGCACTGTGGGTCTTCGTCTTCTTCGTGGTTTATGCCGTGCGCAGTGACCTGTTTGGTCAGCGCGTTCGACGCATGCCCGCAGCAGCCAAGGTTCCGGTCACCGCGCCAGAAGCTGCCGCGTTTATGACCTCGGCGCAACCGCGCATCTCTCTGCCTGTTTCTGATGAAATTGCCCCTGCGGATGGCACTCCACTCAAAATCGTCATCACCTCTGGTGCTCTGGAAGGTCATGAGCTCGAGCTGATCGGTGACGCAATGACGATTGGCCGTTCACCTGATTCAAGTCTTGTTATTCAGGACGACTACACCTCCACCCACCATGCTCGTCTGGAGGTGCGCGGGGGAAACTGGATGCTCCGCGACCTGGATTCCACGAACGGAACCACGATTTCTGGCTCCCGTGTCACGAGCCCAGTGTCTATTCCGTTGAATGCTCCCATCACGGTCGGATCGATGACCTTTGAGGTTCGCCGCTCAGGCAATTAACATGTCGATTCATAGTGCAGCTGCCTCGAATGTGGGAGTAATCCGCTCATCTAACCAAGATGCGGGTTATGCCGGGACCTACCTCAACGTGGTTGCCGATGGTATGGGTGGTCACGCAGGTGGTGACGTAGCTTCCCATCTCGTGATTCGTCACATGCTTCAGCTGGACAAGGAATACCCCGACGTTGCAACTGCACAGAAAGACCTCGTCGCGACTCGCTGCAAGCCAATGACATGCTCTCGGATCTCGTCTTTGAACACCCCGAATTAGCTGGTCTGGGCACTACCGTCAGCGCTTTCATCCGGGTGGGACAGCAAGTCGTCGTTGGTCACATTGGTGACTCACGTATCTACCTCTTGCGTGACGGGACCATGTCTCAGGTCACCGTTGACCACACCTTTGTGCAGCGTCTCATTGACAGTGGGCGGATCACCGAAGCCGAGGCACATGACCACCCGCGCCGCTCAGTGCTCATGCGTGTACTCGGTGATGTGGATGCCTCGCCTGAAATCGACACCATGGTGCTGGATGTCAATGTCGGCGACCGCTGGTTACTGTGTTCTGACGGACTCACCGGTGTGGTTTTCGGCGAGCGCCTTCAGGGTTATCTCTCGGAGCAGGCCACGGCCGACGATGTTGCTGACACCCTCATCCAGGCCAGCCTGACCGGTGGTGCACCCGACAATGTCACTGTCGTGATCGTTGACGTTGTTGCGGGAAAGCTCGACAAGGTGGCCGAGCTGGTCGGTTCTGCAGCTGGACCCATGCCGCTCAAAGCACCCGCGCCGCGTTTGCTGTCCAGCTCTGGTCCGAAGTCCCGGCCTAAGCCCACATCTTTGCCCGTCACTACCGACGGCATGAGTGTTCCCCCCTCTGCGCTGACAGCTCAGTTAGATGCCGTGAAGGCTCGACGTATTCGACGCAGGTTCGTGTTGGCTGGTTCACTCATTCTTATTGTGGGAGCTCTCGCCATTGCAGGGATTCTGGGATATCGCTGGACCCAGACGCAGTATTACGTTGGCTCGGACAAAGACACTGTGGTGATTTATCAGGGCATCTCGCAAGCTGTCGGTCCCTTCTCACTCTCCGAGGTGTATGTCGATACGCAGGTGCCTCTCGAGAGCTTGACTGCCTACCAACGTGAACAGATCTCACACACCATTGCCTTCGGCTCCTTCGCAGAGGCCCAGGCCCTGGTCGATTCGTTGACGAGCGGGAAGTAGCCCATGTCTGCCCCCGCGACGCCCACACCTGACTTTGCCCTGACGGGGTCCATTGGCAAACTCAAACGCGCCAAAGTTCCTCAGCGAATGCGCAACGTGGAACTGGTTTTACTCCTGGTTGCCTGCGGTATTAATGTTGGTTCCCTTGTCTTGGTGCAACTCGGGGTCCTGGGCGCTGTAGATGGCGGACCGCTCGCTATTTGTGCCCTGCTGACTGTTCTGGTCCTCGCTATTCACATCGCGATGCGATTTGTCGCGCCCCAGGCGGATGCACTTATTCTTCCCGTTGCCACGGTGCTCAACGGCCTGGGTATAGCCGAGATTTATCGCATTGACCTGGCCTTGGGCAATGAGGGTTGGGATGCGCTGGCCAATAAACAGATTGCGTGGACGGCGTTAGCTCTCGGTGCTGCTTTTGCCACCATCGTGCTCATTCGCCATCAGCGCGTTCTGCAGCGCTACACCTACATCTTTGGCCTTGTGGCTGTGATTCTGGGCTCACCTTCCAGCCTGGTGAGATTGCCAAAATTGCGCTGGCCATTTTCTTCGCCGGGTATCTTGTTCAACGCCGCGAAAGCCTCTCTATGGTGGGCAAGAGTTTCCTCGGTATGCGCTTTCCCCGGGGCCGTGACCTGGGGCCCATCTTGGTGGTCTGGGCTATGTCGATGTCGGTCATTGTGTTCCAGCGAGACCTAGGTACGGGTCTGTTGTACTTCGGTTTGTTCTTGGTCATGTTGTATGTGGCTACCGGGCGAGGCAGCTGGGTCATTCTTGGTTTGAGCCTGGTTGGTCTAGGCGCGGTATTGGCTAATCAGTTCCTGGACTACGTTCACGGCCGCTTCGCCAACTGGTATGACGCATTCAACCCCGATAACTTCAACGGCACAGGTGGCAGCTACCAGCTCGTACAGGGTCTCTTCGGTCTGGCACACGGCGGCGTCATCGGCACAGGCCTGGGTGAAGGTATGCCCGAAGTCACCCCCGTAGCTCAGAGCGACTACATCATCGCCAGCTTGGGAGAAGAGCTCGGTTTGGCCGGCATCTTCGCCATCCTCTGCCTCTACCTCCTTCTGGTAGGTCGCGGTCTGCGCATCGGCTTTGCCGGTCACGACGACTTCAGCAAGCTGCTGGCCGTGGGACTGTCCTTCACCATTGCGCTGCAATGCTTCATCGTGATCGGCGGGGTGATGAGAGTTATCCCTCTCACCGGCTTGACCACACCGTTCCTGGCTGCCGGGGGTAGTTCACTGGTGGCCAACTGGATGATTGCTGCACTTTTACTGCGATTGTCTGACTCCTTACGCAATGAGCCCAGGTTGGTGGTTGGATGAACCGCGAGCTCAAACGTGTGACCTTCGTTGTCATCGGAATGTTCTTAGCCCTCTTCCTGGCTTCGAGCGTGATTCAGGTTGCAACGGCTGATCAGCTGTATGCCGACAGCCGCAATACCCGCACCATTTTTGATAGCTACCGCTACCAGCGTGGAGCGATCCTGGTCGCCGGTTCACCGATTGCACAATCGGTGCCGATCGACGATAACTACCGCTACCAGCGCACCTACCTGAACCCCTTCACCTATGCCAATGTCACCGGATACTTCACTCTCAACCAGGGCATGACCGGCATTGAAGGAACAATGAACTCCTACCTCAGTGGTAAAACGGGTTCACAATTCCTCAATCAGGTCAATGCAATCCTGACGGGGCAAAAACCCCAGGGTGCAAGCGTCGGCCTCACTCTCGACCCCGTGATGCAACAGGTCGCTTATGACGAGCTGGCCAATTATGAAGGTGCCGTTATCGTGACGGAGCCCAGCACGGGCAAGATTCTGGTCATGGCCTCTAAGCCTGGCTTCGACCCCAATACCCTGGCTTCCCACAACGCCGATGAGGTCATCTCTAGCTATGACGCACTCATTGCAGATCCCTTACAACCCCTGATTGATAAAACAATCGCCGGAGACATGAATCCTCCCGGTTCGGTGTTCAAGTTGGTCATGGTCGCAACCGCTTTGGAGTCCGGAAAGTACACTCCCGAGAGTACGTTTGAGAACCCCGCTAGATATCGCCTGCCTGGCACTGATACCTATATTGAAAATGCCTCCCACACGTCGTGTGGTCCTGGTGCCACGGTAACCATGGCGACCGCGCTGCGCCTGAGCTGCAATATTCCGTTCGCAGAATTGGGCTTAGAGCTCGGCCGCAAGGCAATTCTGGATCAGGCCAAGAAGTTTGGATTCAACTCCTCGTTCAACGTGCCCATGAAGACCGCGGCGAGCGAGTTCCCCGTGGTGATGAACGATCCACAAACAGCCCTCTCTTCTTTC
>JBEGKV010000196.1:912-2747 GCA_041183925.1 Actinomycetota bacterium | reverse complement strand
GCCCCGTGCAAAATAGTGTCAGCGAGAGACACCATCTCTTCTGGTCCTGCCGGGGTGGGCGCTCCGGCCACCACAACATCTGCCGTGCTGAGCATAGAAAGCCCTTGCCCAAACAGCACACTTATCTGGGGTGCCTGGGCACGAATGAGATCCCGGATCAAATACATTCGCCACAGTGCCCCCGGCAAGGAGTGGGCGCTCGATCGGGACCAGAGTTCCGCCAATGTGTCGATGCCGTTCTCATCAGCGAAGGACACCACTTTCTGCACGATGTCAGGCTGTGATTCATCTCTCACACGAGAAAGTAACGCACGTGCGGTGTCATGGGCGATAGCGGAAACCTCCGCTGGATCGTCCCCGCCCTGGAATGCACTGAACTCATGTCCGGCAAAAAGAGCCGGTCGGTGGAAAGAGGAATTCATGTCTCTATTCTGCCGGGATAGAGTGTGCCCAGGGGCGAACATCTCTCCTCGGGGGAAGGAAGAGATATGTATCGGCGTTTAGTGGGATTGCTGGTTCTCGTCATAGCAATTATTGGCTTTGGAATTTTTTGGTGGACCCTCACCACAACTGATGTCACTATCACAGAACCCCCCACTTCCGGCTTCCTGTTTAGCGCTTGGCCTGTTCTCTATTCTTGGCAAGCTCCACCGCTATTTGCCATCATCGCTGCGGTGACCATTGCATTGACAGTGGCGTTTGTTTTTGTGGGTCTCGAGATTCGAGACATCAATATTTCTCGACGTTCACGCAACCCCGAGGTGAAGCCTTTAGCTCCGTGGGTTTTGATGGATCAAACACGTGGAGTCTTCCAAGGGCCACTCACGATTACCGTGCTTGTTCCTGCCCACAATGAAGAAGACGTACTGGGTGCCACACTCGATGAGCTTCTGGCTCAAGACCGCAAGCCTGACCGGGTCATTGTGGTGGCAGATAACTGCACTGACCGCACCATCGAGATTGCTCGCTCACGAGGTGTCGAAGTGCAGGAATCGGTTGATAACACCCTGAAAAAGGCGGGTGCACTCAACCAAGTACTGGCCAGGTTAATTCCGAACGCAGGTGCTAACGACACCTTCATGATCATGGATGCAGACACTCGCCTGAAGCAGGGTTTCCTCACAGCCGCCGCCCAACACTTCACCGATGACCGTGGCTTGTCAGCTATCGGGGGACTTTTTTATGGCGAGCAAGGTTCCGGATATATCGGTCAGCTCCAGCGCAACGAATACACCAGATACCAGCGAGAGATTCGCCGACGCCGGGGAAGGGTCTTCGTCCTCACCGGGACGGCATCCATTTTCCGCGCACCCGCATTACAAGCACTCGCCGCCTCTCGTGGAGTGTCGATTCCTGGTGAACCCGGCGCCGTCTATGACACCGCAGCACTAACCGAAGACAACGAAATCACCATTGCACTGAAGACTCTGGGTGCTCTCATGACCTCGCCGGCAGAGTGCGAAGTCGAGACAGAGCTCATGCCCACCTGGCGCATGTTGTGGCGACAGCGCCTGCGCTGGCAGCGCGGAGCACTGGAGAACATTGCCGCCTATGGTGTGAACTCCACCACAACGCGGTACTGGTCGCAGCAGCTGGGAATTGCCTACTCGGTCTTCGCGCTGTGGACCTTCTTCCTGTTGATTTTCCTCCAGGTGTTCTCCACTGATGTGTGGATCTGGTACCCCTTCTGGCTCCTTGTTGGTGGTTTGTTTATTACCGAACGCGTGATCTCGGTGTGGCACGGCGGCTGGAAAGCCAGACTGCTTGCAGCACTGCTGGTTCCCGAACTTTTGTATGACACATTCCTCGACATTGTCTTCCTCAAAGGTGCGCTC
>JBEGKV010000196.1:0-886 GCA_041183925.1 Actinomycetota bacterium | reverse complement strand
CAAACGAGCTCCCCACCAGCAGGCGGACAGCAGCGCTACTCATTCAGAGTCGCCTGAGCCCGCCGTTGACCTTGGTGAACTGCTGCAGCACACCGCTGAGATCGCAGCACACCCTGGAACTCACAAAAACACCAGCACCCACCACCACGCCAACACCCATGCCCACGGAAAACACAAGGGCAAAGGCCATTCGAAGGGACACCACTGATGACTGAGACCCTCCTTCACACGGGCATCCTGTTCCCTCAGGCCGTAATTGAATCCCGATTCTTCATCATTTTGGCCACGTTGGTTGCCCTCAACACCACGGTGTATGCAGCGTTAGCAATCTCCAAGATTGTGCCCAAGTTCATCACACCCCGCTGGTACCGCCGCGGTCGGACACGTTCCGAGACGCGCAGCATCTACCCCGATGCGCCGGTCTAAGGACCCTTACCCCCGGACATTAGTCCCGATCTAGACCAAGATTTAGTCCCTGGAAGGGGCTGGTGATGTCCCTACTGGTCGACGGCGGGGACGGCGCTTGGGTAAGCCCCCCCTTTAACTTGGGGTTCTTTTCCGTTTTGTTCACGCAAGTCGAGGGGTTTACCGAAGTACCACCCCTGCACAAATTCAGCACCCACGGCAATAGCCAAATCGAGATCGTCCTTGGTTTCGACCATTTCAACAATGGCAGCCGCCCCGATGAGCTTCGCAAATTTCACGCCAATCTCGAGCAATCCGCGGCTGAGATCAGGACGATCGGCTTGCAGGAGTGAACCATCCAATTTCACATAGTCGACGGGGAGTCGACTGATCATGCTCAGACTTGTTTGACCTGTGCCAAAGTCATCGATTGCTGTACTGACGCCCCGCTCCCGCAAACGAATCAAACCGGCGCGCAAAT
>JBEGKV010000195.1:0-3309 GCA_041183925.1 Actinomycetota bacterium | reverse complement strand
GTTGCAGGAACCCTCATGATCGAGCCCACGGAATCAGAAGACCTCGAGGAGATCGAACGCTTCATCAATGCCATGATCACGATCAAGGCTGAAGCAGATGCAGTTCTTGCAGGCCAGTGGCCCGCCGAGGACAACCCCCTGCACAACGCTCCTCACACGGCAGCCTCCATCGCGGGGGAGTGGAACCACCCCTACTCTCGCGAAAAGGCCGTCTACCCCTTCGCGGAAGGGTTAGATGCCGTTACCCGCACCATGCGCGTGCGCAGCAAGTACTGGGCTCCAGTTCGTCGTATCGATAATGCGTACGGTGACCGTAACCTGGTGTGCTCGTGCCCACCGCCGGAAGCATTCGAGAACTAAAAAAGGAGCCCCTCTTCGGAGGGGCTCCTTTTTTCTAGCTGAAGCTAGGCGAAAACACTGTCCAGATCGCGGGCGGGAAGTCCGACAGCCTGGGCAACTGGTCCATTCGTGACCGCGCCGTCGAAGGTGTTGAGGCCCAGACGAAGCGAAGGGTCGGCCTTGAGGGCTGCATGCCAGCCGTTGTTGGCAATGGAGCGCAGATATGGCAGCGTCGCGTTCGTCAGTGCATATGTCGAGGTGTGAGGCACGGCACCAGGCATGTTTGCCACGCAGTAGAACAGGGAGTTGTGCACGGGGAAGGTAGGTTCTGCGTGGGTGGTGGGGTGAGTATCGGCGAAGCAACCACCCTGATCCACGGCGATGTCAACGAGAACACTGCCCGGCTTCATGCGCTTAACCAGGTCATTGCTGACCAGCTTGGGTGCCTTTGCCCCGGGGATCAGCACAGACCCAATGACCAGGTCAGCTTCGAGGCAGGCCTTCTCAATTTCAAAAGAGTTCGAGGCAATGGTCTTGATGCGTCCGTCATAGAGGGCATCGAGTTCACGCAGTCGGAACAAGTTGGTGTCCAACACGGTGACATCCGCACCCATACCTGCAGCGACCTGCACGGCATTAGTGCCGGCAACACCGCCGCCGAGGACAACAACCTTGGCGGGGTGGGTTCCGGGAACGCCGGGAACAAGCAGGCCCGGTCCACCATTGGGCTTGAGCATAGCATTGGCGCCGAGAATAGGCGCCAAACGACCGGCAACTTCACTCATCGGAGCGAGCAGGGGAAGCTGACGGGTGGGGAGCTGAACGGTCTCATAAGCGATGCCGGTGACCTTGGCGTCAACCAGGGCTTTCGTGAGCTCTGGCTCTGCAGCAAGGTGAAGGTACGTGAAGAGGACGAGACCCTCGCGGAAGTAGGCGTACTCGCTGGCGATGGGTTCCTTAACCTTGAGCAGGACATCAGCAGATGCCCAGATTTCCTCAGCGGTGGCCAAGATGGTGGCGCCAGCGGCGACATATGCTTCATCGGTAATCGAGGACCCCACACCTGCACCTGATTGCACCAGTACCTGGTGACCGTGGGCGACGAGATCGTGCACACCCGCGGGGGTGATGGCAACACGGAACTCGTTGTTCTTGATTTCAGTAGGAACTGCGACCTTCATGACACTCCTTGGTGAGGCTGATTGCTTACCACTCAGCACACCTTCACTTTACCGAGCATCACGACGAAATCGGAAGTATTTTGAGAAAATTAATACGGATTTCGTAAATTTTGGATTAAATCAAGAGGATTTCATTAGCGTTGCATCAAATTGGCCGCATCTCGAATCCAGGCTGAGAAGGCCATTGAATGACTCAATTCGACCTCGATGCGCTCTTCGGTTCGGAACACAATTTCGAACCAACTGCACCTCTAGCTCAATTGGCAGAGCAACTGACTCTTAATCAGTGGGTTCCGGGTTCAAGTCCCGGGGGGTGCACAAACACTAAGACCACCTCTCGCCAGGTGGTCTTTTTGTTTACTCTCCAGGGGAAGACATTTACCCTCATTGTGATGAGCATTGAAAAGTAGGAACTTTGATATTGGCTAAATCTTTACTCAACCTTTGATTTCTCCCCATAGCTAAGGTTTCGGGAGCTGTTTATCATCTGAATTACGTTACAAATTTCAGATGGGGAAAGAAATGTCAACAAACATATTGATGCGGAAGTGGAGCGGGCTAGTCATTGCCCTCTGCGCGGGATTGTTGGCTACTGCTCTGTCGAGCGGACTGTCGGGGATGTCAGCTTCTGCGGCTTCTTTCTCCGTGACGCTACAAGGTGAAACGATGACGAGCTCGCAGGGTTATGGGGTTCGGGTGAAATCAGATCCCCTTGCAGACGGTGGCAAATATTTGCTCGTGAATTCTGCAGTCACTGTTGTTGGCAGTTTGTATAACGCAGTTTCAACGGACCAAATTCAACTCCGTTTGAGGACTGATGCAAGCTCTGGAACCGGGGCATCCGCCCGCATTAGCGTCGATGGGAATGTCGTCACTACTCTCAACGTTCCCGCAACGAACTGGACGCTCTATACCCTCAATGCGTCACTACTGGCTGGTAGCCATAAGTTAAGCATTTCTTTCCTCAACCCCAGTAGTCGCAATCTCTTCATCGATAGGGCTCAGTTCATCCAATCAAGCCCAATATCGGCCCCAGTACCCACTGCATCACCAACTCCGATTCCAACATCAACTTCGACAGGTGGAGAAAATCGAAGCATGGGGTATGTCACTGGATATTCCTATTGGGACAACACCCCTGCGGGATCAGCAACAATCTCTGATCCCGTTCTGCATATTGTCGCTGCAGGGACAGGGAGTTATGCCGACCCCATCACCGTTGCAGTGGGGCACAGCATAATCAGCAGTGTGGATATTCTCGATTTCCCGAAGGGTACTCGTTTCTACGTTCCAAATCTGCGCAGATATTTCATCGTCGAAGATACCTGTGGTGATGGTAAAACGCCACAGAATGGCGCATGTCACACTGGCTATCCCGGTGCGGCCAGTTTCTGGATTGATGTGTGGGTTGGTGGGGGCACAGTAAATGCCACAGTTTCAAACTCGTGCATGAACGCCATTACGGGCGTGCATGTGGTCATTACAAATCCAGCTTCAAACTATGCCGTAACTCCGGGCGAAATTTCAGCGAATTGCATTCAGTACGGCGACACTGTTGTAAGCGCAGCAGGCTAATTGAAGTAGCAAAACAGTTGACCACCTCTCGCCAGGTGGTCTTCTTGTCTTAACCGTCGATGGTCTTCCACAAATACAGTGACGCAACCGAGCGGTAGGGCTTCCAGCGCAGGGCGATGTCATCGATGTCGACGTCTTCCCCGAAATTGTTTCTGACTGCTTTGCGCAATGCGGCATCACCCAGTGACCAGATGTCCTCTTTAGCGAGTGCTTC
>JBEGKV010000194.1:0-2647 GCA_041183925.1 Actinomycetota bacterium | reverse complement strand
GCTAACGCACTGCACGAATTGCGTGAATCAGCGGGTATTCGCCTTTCAGCAGCTGTCACCGAGGAGCTTGCTGCCCTGGCCATGCCGGATGCTCAATTGTTTGTCAGGGTCACGCTCGGAAATGAGCTCACGGTGCACGGTCTCGACACCGTGGAACTGTTGCTGAGACCCCACCCCGGTTCAGATCCTCGCCCCATTTCTAAGAGCGCTTCTGGGGGAGAGCTTTCCCGCATCATGCTTGCACTGGAAGTTGTTATCGCAGGGCAAGATTCTGTGCCGACGTATGTCTTTGACGAAGTCGACTCTGGTGTGGGTGGTGCGTCGGCGATTGAAATCGGACGACGCCTTGCCCGCTTGGCAGAAAAGTCTCAAGTAATCGTGGTCACTCACCTGGCGCAGGTTGCCGCATTTGCCACCAATCACTTGCGTGTGGTGAAGGACACCTCCGGTGAAGTAACCGAAAGCAGTGTGCAGGTTTTACGGGGTGAAGCTCGAGAAGCGGAGATGGCCAGGCTGCTGTCTGGACTGCCAGATTCAGAAAATGCTTTAGCTCACGCCCGCGAGTTGATTCAGCTGGCCTCCGCTCGCTGATAAGCTCTAATTCCGTGGTGAATACTTCGGGATTAAACGTAACCAAGCACATTTTTGTCACTGGGGGCGTCGTCTCGTCACTCGGTAAAGGCCTGACGGCGGCTAGCCTCGGCAATCTTCTGACTGCACGCGGTCTTCGCGTTGTGATGCAGAAGCTTGACCCCTATCTCAATGTGGATCCGGGCACCATGAACCCGTTCCAGCACGGTGAAGTCTTCGTAACCGATGATGGCACAGAGACTGACCTCGATATCGGTCACTACGAGCGCTTCCTCGACATCAACTTGTCTCAGGCTGCCAATGTCACCACAGGACAAATTTATTCACAAGTCATTGCCAAAGAACGTCGCGGTGAATACCTCGGTGACACGGTGCAGGTCATTCCTCACATCACCGACGAAATTAAGCGTCGTATGCGCCTTCAAGCTGAAGATATTCCGCAGCCCGATGTGATCATCACCGAAATTGGTGGCACCGTCGGCGACATCGAATCTCAGCCCTTCATCGAATCTGCTCGTCAAGTTCGTCACGAACTTGGCCGAAAGAATGTTTTCTTTGTCCACGTTTCCCTCGTTCCCTTCATGGGTGCATCGGGGGAGCAGAAGACCAAGCCCACTCAGCACTCGGTTGCAGCACTGCGCTCCATCGGTATTCAGCCCGATGCACTCGTGCTGCGCTCAGATCGTCCTGTGACCGAAAGTAATAAGCGCAAGATCGCTCTGATGTGTGATGTCGATGAGGACGCCGTTGTCAACGCTGTTGACGTCCCCAGCATTTACGACATCCCCACCATGTTGCACAGCCAAGGCCTCGACGCGTACATCGTGGAGCAGCTCGGACTGGACTGCAGTGACGTGGACTGGTCTCACTGGTCGCCGCTGCTGGAAGCAGTGCACGATCCTGCTCACGAAGTCACCATTGGACTAGTGGGAAAGTACATTGACCTTCCTGACGCATACTTGTCCGTTACCGAGGCGCTGCGTGCTGGTGGTTTCCAGAACCGCACCAAAGTGAACCTGCGCTGGATTCCCTCTGATGACTGTGAAACCCACGAAGGCGCTGCCGAAAATCTCTCTGACCTGGACGGAATCTGCGTTCCGGGAGGATTTGGTATTCGTGGCATTGAAGGCAAGCTTGGTGCATTGAAGTTTGCTCGCGAGACTTGCGGGCCTGCCCGATGCTTCATCTTCTGAATTTGATCCCGCGACCAAGACTCCTGTGATTGCCACCATGGCGGAGCAAGTCGACATCATCAATGCCGGTGATATGGGAGGAACCATGCGACTGGGCCTCTATAAAGCCGCCCTGACACCAGGTTCTCTTGCTGCTTCTGTCTATGGATCAGAACTGATTGAGGAACGTCACCGTCACCGTTACGAAGTCAATAACACCTACCGTCAGCAGATTGCAGACGCAGGTTTGTCCTTCTCCGGCACCTCGCCCGACGGACAGTTGGTGGAGTTTGTTGAGCTTCCCCGCGATGTTCACCCCTACTACATCGCCACCCAGGCACACCCTGAGCTGCGTTCACGTCCGAACAATGCTCACCCGCTGTTTGCTGGTTTGGTCAAGGCTGCGCTGGAGCGTCAGAAGGCTACTCGCCTGTTCGATCTCGAAAAGGCCTAAACATGACGAGCACCCCACAGGGCAGTATTTTCGACCAGCCCACTGAGGTGACTATTACCGAGCGCACTACTGTGTTCACCGGCCGAGTGTGGAACATCGAACACGAGCGTTTTGAATACAACGGACATGAAATCGCCCGGGACTATGTGGATCACACCGGCGCTGTTGCCGTGTTGGCGCTGGATGACAATGATCGGTTTATTGCGATTCAGCAATACCGTCACCCCATTCGTACGCGCGAATGGGAGATCCCTGCTGGACTTCTCGACATTGCGGGAGAAAGTGCACTGCTAGCCGCTCAGCGTGAGCTTGCTGAAGAGGTTGATTTACAGGCTGATTCGTGGTCAGTCCTCACTGATTACTACACCTCCCCAGGTGGTTCGAACGAAATAGTGCGCATCTTTCTTGCTCGGGATCTGCACAACACTCC
>JBEGKV010000193.1:0-2743 GCA_041183925.1 Actinomycetota bacterium | reverse complement strand
GTTGCGCTCCAGTTTGTGAACTTTCGCTAACGCCAGAACCTCGTGACAATGCCCGCCTGTTTCAGGCGGGCATTGTTGTTGTGGCTACTTAAAGCCGAGAATCTCTTCACCCCAGGCTTTGCGGATCTCGCCATCAGGGTCGTTCTCGATGGTGTCGGTGCCATTGATAATCAGCGTGGTTCGGGTGCTTTCGTCATAGCCTGGCCAGCTCAGTTCCAACCCCGTGTCCGTGTCGGTCGTGACGGGGTTCGTCGTTCGGGCAAAGCTCAGCCAGCGCGCCATGATGCGATGGGAGATTTCTTTGGCCTCCTTGAGGCCGCCCAGACGGAACTGCAGAGCCTTCTTTTGAGGCCGCCCAGACGGAACTGCAGAGCCTTCTTCTCCGACAGCTTGTCGGGCAGGGTGCCAAAGACATAGGGAAGTTCGGTGGCATGGCTGGCGCCAATGCCTAACAACTTCATCAGCGGTGGTGCCTGGTCAAAGCGATACATCCAGGTTGGTGCTACGCGGGAATGTGCTTCTGCAACCCAAATAGACGGCATCCGGAACCCTGCATCACGCGAAATCTCCATGGCGCCTTTTTGCTTAGGGAACTCAGGATAGGCGGCAATAATCTCTGCTTCTGAACCTTTGAGGGCAGGGTTGTCTTTGGCCACCAGTTCAAACATTTCATCGATAGCTGACTCGCTGATGGGCATGAGTGGAGACTTCATCATCTTGAACAACGCTGCCTCATCGTGATTGGTGCCAATGATGAGGGGAACCTTGTGCTGCTTCCCCGCACGGAATGCTGCCACCGGATATCCAGGAATGAGATCGCCATCGACCACGGGCGCAAAAGCGACCGTGCCGGGGGCGGTCGTCGCCACGTGGTTGAGCAAGTTGGTGGTCTGTTTGGCCAAGGTGACCGCATCTATCTCGCGCAGACGCTGAGCTGCATCTTTGGCTTCGACTCCGATCAAGTCAAGATAGGCCTGGGCGACACCGGCCGCACGTTCTGGTTTGTAGACGCTGGTGGCCGGGGAGCTTTCTGCAATTGCTTTATGAAACAGTCCCTCAGCTACGGGCATGGTCATCAGCGTGGTCACACACCCCGCACCCGCGGATTCACCGAAGACGGTGACATCATCTGGATTGCCGCCAAAGGCAGCAATATTGCGTTGCACCCAGTTCAAGGCCAGCACGATATCGCGCATGCCGAGGTTCGAATCGAACGGATCGGCAGGATCACTAAACGAGGTGAAGTCCAGCCACCCCAGGGCACCCAATCGGTAATTGATGGTGACAACGACGACGTCCCCGGCTTCGGCGAGCGCGCGGCCGTCATAGACGGCCTGCGCTGAGAAGCCGATGAAATAAGCCCCGCCATGAATCCAGAACATGACCGGACGCGGACGGGTGTCACCGTGTGCTCGCGGCGGTGCCCAAATATTGAGGTTTAAGCAGTCTTCGTTGATCTCAACACCAACCGGAAGGGGAATCACTTTGGTGGGCTCTTGAGGTGCGGCACTTCCAAACTCGAGGGCGTCCCGCACTCCTTGCCACGGCTCTGCCGGCAATGGCGCCTTCAAACGCAATGGGCCAACGGGGGGCGTGGCATAGGGGATGCCGAGCCACCGGTGGGTGTTCCCATCTCGCGATCCACGAACGATCCCCGCGTCGGTGGTTACGAGCAAGGTGGGGTCAGCGAAAGCATCCATGTTTCTAAAGGTATGCCTTTAACCAACGTGTGAGCTCAGAGAATGCTTTGAGTCGAGCAGGTTTAGCCGAGAGCACGACGTCGTGCATCGCGTTTTCTATTCGGGAGAGGGTGACCAACTTGCCTAGGTTGTGCACGCGGGCAGCCACGATTTTCACATCGATGGCCACATCCGAACGCATCATGTCGTCGTTCCAGCGAGGAACCAAGAGACTGCGCGTGGACAGCCACGTGAAGACAGGTGCCTGAATATCCAACCCCGCGGCGACCTGAGCATGCCCCGTCAAAATAGCGTTGAGCCAGGCAGGCCGAACGGGGAACCCGTGTTCGGGACGCCAGTCATAGTTGAACTCCCACTCCCCACTCTTGTTCTTATCGACAGCGCGGGAGTAGAAACCAAAGTCAATGCTGGGCATGGGAGTTTTGGGATTAATCCTGGTTCCCGCGCGGAGCACCGGTGCCACGAGGGCACGCGCTGCCGCGGTGAGTTGGTATTCCAACCACGGACTGTTGAGCACCACAACGTTGAAACGGCCCGGGTCACGGACTGTTGAGCACCACAACGTTGAAACGGCCCGGGTTTCGGTCAGCCCAGAGACTGAAGATCAGCCCACCGGTGGAGTGACCCATCAAGACAAGCTTGCGACCGGCCCGCACGGCATGATCGTGACCAGAGGCTGATGTGCCGTGACCCATCGCGTTGAGGGCAGCTTCGATGTCCTCGTCATAGTCAGCAAGATTGTCAATGAAACCTTCGGACTGTCCTGGTCTCAAGCTGCGTCCATACTTGCGCAGATCCAGGGCATAGAACTGTGCACCCTGCGCCCGCCAATAGGCGGCCAAGTTCTTTTGAAAGAAATAGTCTGACCAGCCGTGCACATATAACACGTCGGTGTTGGTTGCGACGCGAGGCTGTTTCTGCATCCACCGGGAGAACAAGGAGGGTGCCTTCGGAGCCGGTGCCTTGACCAGCGTGGCCACGACAGGACCTTCCGAGTCAGGCCTGAGCTCGAGGGTTGCCTGCAGGAACCCGTCCCCTAAAAC
>JBEGKV010000192.1:0-2808 GCA_041183925.1 Actinomycetota bacterium | reverse complement strand
CGCCTCGCCGATGAAATCGTCGACGGCGTCGCGGCATATGCAGGCGTCGGCGAGAAAGAGATTCGCCGTCTGCTTGATGAACTCGAAACCGAGACAGAAGCAGCCATGCAGCGTGGGTATAGCACCAACCTCGTTGTGCATGCCTTCGCTTTGACTGCTCGTCGCACGGGGATTCCCGTCGAGCTCACACGCCCCTTCTTTGAGTCCATGCGCGTGGACATCACGCGCGTGACCCACACCCCCGAAAGCTTTGATCTGTATGTCTATGGCTCCGCGGAAGTTGTGGGGTTAATGTGTTTGCGTGCATTCCTGCGGGGAGTGCCGGTCACGGCTGAGCAGGATGTACGTTTTGTGCACGGCGCTCGCAAGCTGGGTGCTGCATTCCAAAAGGTGAACTTCTTGCGCGACCTCAGCGCCGATGTTGACGCGCTGGGTCGCAGCTATTTCCCCGGAATCAATATCGCAACCTTTACTGAAGAAGACAAGATACGTCTGGTGGCAGATATTGATGCTGACCTCGCTGTCTCGGCTTCTATCGTTCCTGAACTTCCTCGCACCAGCCGCAAGGCAGTTGCCTTGGCCCAGAATCTTTTTGCTGAACTGAACCGCAGGATTGAACGCACCCCTGCAGCCGACCCGCGTGAGCGTGCCGACATTCGTCAAGGCACGCCTCGCCCTTGCAGCACTGATGGGAAAAACCTCATGACCACATCCGTAGTGATTATCGGTGGCGGCATCGCCGGCCTTGCTTCCGCTGCCCTGCTTGCTCGAGATGGCTATCAAGTCACCCTGCTGGAGAAGCACAAAGAGGTTGGCGGCCGTGCCGGAAGCTGGGAGAAGGACGGGTTCCGTTTCGACACTGGCCCATCCTGGTATCTCATGCCGGAAGTATTCGATCACTTCTACAAACTCATGGGCACTTCCAGTGACGAGCAGCTGAAACTCTCCAAGCTCAACCCGGGCTATCGCGTGTTGTTTGAAGACGATGGCGTCTACCCCGCACGCCCCATCGATGTTGTTGACAACCGTGAAGGCAACCTGGAACTGTTCGAGCAGATTGAACCCGGATCACGCCCTGCGATGGAGCGCTACCTCGACTCCGCAAAAGACACCTACGAGATGGCGAAGAAGCGCTTCTTGTACACGAGCTTTGAAAAGTTTGGCCCGCTTGTTCGAGCCGATGTTCTGCGTCGCACTCCTAAGCTGACCAAGTTGCTGCAGGAATCTCTGCACAAGTTTGCGTCGCGTCACGTGAGCGATCCTCGCCTGCAGCAGATCCTGGGATACCCCGCTGTATTCCTTGGATCCAGCCCCTTCATCACTCCCTCGATGTATCACCTCATGAGTTACCTCGACCTCGAAGACGGCGTGCTCTATGCGCAGGGTGGCTTTAACCGTGTCATTGAAAGCATTCGCGATATCGCAGTTGCCGAAGGAGTGACCCTCATCACCGAGGCTGATGTCAGCAAGATTCTGACCTCTGTGAACCCTGCCGGCCACAAGGCCAAAGCGAAAGCTGCAGGTGTCGAATACACCAAGGGCGCGTCCAAGAAGGTCACAACGCTCGCGGCCGACATTGTGGTCTCTGCGGCCGACTTGCACTTCACGGAAACCCAACTTCTTCCCGAAGCCTTGCAAACCTATAGCGAAAGCTACTGGGATAAGAAGACGTCTGGTCCCAGTGCCGTGCTGGTCTATTTGGGCGTCAAGGGCGAGGTTCCTGAGCTCGAACACCACACGCTGTTGTTCACCAACGACTGGAATGACAACTTCGGCAAGATCTTCAATGAACCCACTTCGGTTCCAGATCCCGCTTCTATTTATGTGTGTAAGCCCAGCGCAACCGATCAGGACGTCGCCCCGAAGGGCGACACCAACCTGTTTGTTCTGGTTCCTGTCCCGGCAGATGTGTCTATCGGGAAGGGCGGCATCGACGGGAAGGGAAGTAAGCAGGTTGAAGCTGTCGCTGACAGTGTGATCGAACAGATTGCCACCTGGGCTGGAGTTCCAGACCTAGCTGATCGCATCATCGTGCGCCGCACCATCGGCCCCCAGGACTTCGCTACGGATCTCAACTCGTGGAAGGGCGGCGCCCTGGGCCCCAGCCACATCCTGAGCCAAAGTGCGTTCTTCCGTTCGGGCAACATTTCCAAGAAGGTAGACGGTCTGTATTACACCGGCGGAACCACCATCCCTGGTATCGGTCTGCCCATGTGTTTGATCAGCGCAGAGATTCTTCTCAAGCGCCTGCGTGGGGACACCACCACAGAGCCTTTGCCCGAACCGCTCTTCCCCACGGTCGACAAGACCGCCTAGTACTCATGGGCTTTCTCTATCTCGCCGCGTTGCTGGTGTCCCTCACCGGCATGGTGATGCTGGATAGACGGTTTGGCCTGTTCTTTTGGCAGGATGCCCGCAGGGCAACTGTGGTGTTGACCACCGGCATTGTGTTTTTTCTTATCTGGGATCTCGCCGGTATCAATCTCGGGTTGTTTTTCCGTGGTGCCGGACAATGGATGACCGGCATTCAGCTGGCTCCTGAGCTCCCACTGGAAGAAGTGTTCTTTCTCACGCTCCTGAGCTACATGACGATGAACGTTTTTGCTGCCCTGAGTAAGGCGGTGACAAAGTGACGTATGCGCTCCTGAATACGGTGTTCCTGGGACTTGCTCTCTGGTTCATGGTCATCGCCTATGTGTTCAGCGCTCGACGCGGTGCCCATGTGGGCAAGCGACTATTCAAGATTCTTGCGTTGACACTCGTGGGCATGCTCATCACAACGGCCATTTTTGACAACGTGATTATTGG
>JBEGKV010000191.1:0-3888 GCA_041183925.1 Actinomycetota bacterium | reverse complement strand
GACCGCAGTTCGTGCTACCAAGTCTGCTGTTGCAGCTGGTGACAAGGCAGCTGCCGAGTTAGCGCTGAAGAACGCTGGCAAGAAGCTCGACAAGGCTGTGAGCAAGGGAGTTCTGCACAAGAACAACGCTGCGAACCGCAAGTCGTCTATTGCTAAGCAGGTAGCTGCTCTCTAAGCAATAAAGCTTTTGTTCAGGCCTCCACATGTGTGGGGGCCTGTTCGTTTAACTAGCTTCGGCCATACCGGGCAACTACATTAACCATTCTTTCGAGTGCATAAATCGGATCGCGTGAAGCGCCTTTAACATTTCCATCAGTTTCGGCGATTACCTCGATTGCACGCCCGAGACCGAACTCTGTCCAGCCTTGAAGGTCTTTGCGTGCACGATCAATCTGCCAGGGCGCTGCGCCCACAGAACCGGCAAGTTCAGCAGAACTTCGTCGTTCGCCATAGAGCTTGGCCATCAGGCGGAGCTTGGCTGCAAAAGTTGCCACAATCGGGACCGGGTCTGCTCCTGATTGAAGTGCATGCCGAAGCGTAACGAGAGCATCGCCCAGTCGTCCTGCAACTGCTGAATCAACAACCTTGAACGCTGTAGCTTCTACACGGCCGCCATAGTAATCTTCCACGGTTCGGTCTGTGATGTCACCGTCAGCATCTGCAATCAGTTGCTGACATGCATTGGCCAGCTCTGAACCAGAACCCGAAAAAGCTTGTACGAGTGAGCGAAGAGCACTGGGAGCAATCTTTCGTCCAGCGTGACGAAATTCTGCACCAGCGAAATCAAATTTATCGCCATCGCTTTTGAGTTCTGCGCATACGACCTCAATTGCGCCACCTTGACCTGAACGAAGAGTGTCTAGAAGTTTCTTTCCTCTGACACCTCCGGCATGACGGAGAACGACTGTCGTATCGGAGTCTGGGGAGGTGACGTAGTCCAGCATTTCTTGCAAAAATTCGTCGTTACATTTTTCAACATTGCTCACTCTAATCAGGCGCGGTTCACCAAAAAGAGATGGACTGGCCAGAGTGAGAAGTTCCCCCGAGACATAGACGCTGGCATCAAGATCACTCACTTCCAATGAAGGATCTTCAGCTTTGAGGTTTTCACGAAGACGCTGCGTAGCGCGATCGGCTAAAAATGTTTCAGCTCCCGTCACGAGCACAATGGGTGCTGGAATGGCGTCATTCCATCCATAGTGTGCAATTGCTCGTGAGGACTTTCCCGCCATGTTTTCAGCCTAATGCTCTGACCAGACGCTCAAGCTGTTTCCCACCACACTGATGAGAACTAAACCGTCGAGGTCCGTTCTCGGTGTAACTGAGCCCATGCCTTCAAGGAGTTTCAATATTTCTGCGCGCGGATGTCCGTACTTATTCTCAGCACCCACGGATAGAAGTGAAATTTTAGGGTCCAATTGCTCATACAAATGTGCATATTGATCAGCTGATCCATGATGCGCAACTTTGACGACATCAATAGAACCAATTGATGCCTCAGCGAGGAGAGCGCGTTGGGAATCTTCACCTAAATCTCCCAGAAATACTGAACTAAAGCCCGGAAAGTTGACTTTTAACGTGACAGAGCCAGGATTTCCCATCTGCATATCTGAACGCCTGGTATCTGGCCACAGAATGTTCCACCGCGCCGTACCGAGCGTGCCTATCTGGCCACAGAATGTTCCACCGCGCCGTACCGAGCGTGCCTGACATTCCTCGTTTGCCGCGTTCAACTTCTGCACCATGTGAACGCAAATCGCTGAGTAATCTCTGATCTTCGGCATTTTCAGGAGGACCAGAAATAACCCGATCAACTTTGCCCACAACTGCCGCAAGTCCTCCTACGTGGTCTTTATCAAAATGGGTCAGGACAAGCAGATCGAGATGAGATATGCCCAACATCGACATGCAGCGAGACACTAATGCAGGACGACGCCCCACATCTATTGCTGCTATCTCAGTTTTACTTTTCAGAATGAGTGCATCTCCCTGCCCCACATCACAGACAGCGATACTCCAGTCAGCAGGAAGTGGACCACGCGAAAGACGAGGAATCCACATGAAGGCCAACATGAAAATCACTGACAGGCCAAGGAAGATGAGTGCTCCCTTTTTCAACAGCACTTTTTTACTCAATAACACAATGAGGACAAGCGTGGAAAGCGCTATTGCTAAGGCAACTCCCCCAAATCCGCTGGCCCAGGGGATCGTGGCAGAAGGAAGTGTTGACAGAAATTCGGCGGTCGTACCTATCCATTGAGCTGGAACCCATGCACACCACAAGAAAATGTGACCAATCACGGGAAATAGAGGCAAGAGCAAACACGCACATAATCCACAGACGGTTGCAATGGGAGCAGCTGGTGCAGCCACTATGTTGGCAAGCAATCCGAATACAGGCACCGTAGGAGTGAGCAGGATGAGAACGGGCTGACACATCAGTTGGGCCGCAAGAGGAATAGAAATGACCTCTGCTAACGCCCGTGGCATCCAACGTGATAACGAATCTGCAAGCGGCTTCGAAAAAATCAGTAGTCCACACACAGCCAAGGCAGACAATATAAAACCGTACTCAACTGCCCACCAGGGGTTCCACAACAATATGAAAAGCACGGCGCAAGAAAGTATGGCAATACCGCTTCCAGGGCGGCCAAAGTACATACTGAACAGCACGACTACAGCCATGACAGAGGCCCGGAGCACACTGGGCTGTGGGGTAACCAATACGACAAAGAGCACTAAAGCTGTCGCGCCGGACAGTATTCTGATGCGTCTACCTGCACCACAGAGGCCAGCAAGAATTGAAACTCCCGCGGTAACAATGATGCAATTGGCCCCTGAAACGGCAGTGATGTGGGTTAACGACACTGTTTTCATCGCTTCGTTCAGCGAGGCAGCCACAGCACTCGTATCACCGACAGCTAAACCTGGAACGAGTTGGCCACCAACGCCGGGGAAATCACGGGAGGTCTCGAGGAGTTGCTGTCGGAGCTCAGCAGCCCAATCATTCGATGTTGAATCTTGGTTCGCGGCCTGCGCCCAGGGTTCTGTTTCTAGATGCACGGGGAGTTGAAGGACCAGGGAGAGACAGCCTGCAGCGATTACTCCACATGAAAGTGCGAGCACAGGGGCTCGCTTGTAAAAGAGGAAACCTGCGATAACAGTTGCAATCAGCACTCCCCCGCTCAATGCGAGCATTGTCTGTTTGTGCCCATGAGACACAATGATCAATCCGGCGAGGAATACCCAGCAACACAAGACAGGGAGCGCAAGACGGAAGTCCAGTTTCACAAGGTCACGTATTCAGAAATCCCTGCGAACAATTTGTCTCCGATACCTGTCACATCATTGAGTTGTTCGAGGGATGCAAATCCGCCGTTACTTTCCCGCCAGGACACGATGCGCTGTGCAAGCGTAGGACCGATTCCCGGCAGCGAATCAAATTGTTCGACAGTTGCAGAATTGAGCGAGATAAGTTCACTCGTTTGAGTGCTTTGATCACCGCAAACTGCACCAATTACTATCTGCTCACCATCGCGAACTTCACGTGCGAGATTCACTCCGCAGTCCTCAACACCGTCGGTCATTCCGCCAGCAGCCATGATCGCATCGATAACTCTGCTTCCTTCAGGGAGGGAATAGATGCCTGGTGCCGATACGCCGCCACTGAGCTGAACCGTCAGTTGCGTTGGCTCTACGCTGATCGGAGGATTCTGTTCAGCTGCAGCTGAACTCTGAAGTTCTTCGGGAAGTTCGCTCGATTGTGAAAGATTTGTGACGAAAGCAATAGAAACAGCTAGGACGACGACGCCCAATATGCTCACAATGACAACACCGGTTCCGACGCGAAACCTGTAACGGGTTGGTAGATCAGCAGCAACTTCAGAA
>JBEGKV010000190.1:0-2550 GCA_041183925.1 Actinomycetota bacterium | reverse complement strand
GAATTCGAACTGGTGAATGTTCTGGGAGGCTTTCGCGTGATCACGCGACTTCAACCGGAACACTTTTATTCTAGCAGTTCGGGGCTGTCCGACCCAGCTCAGGCAGCTCTGGGCGTGCCCTTGTAGTCTGGGGGCGGAGATTTTGACGTGACCATAAAGACCACTGCCCCCAGCGATGTAGCCATCATTACCGTGAGCTACAACTCCAGTGCGCAGTTGGCTTCTTTTTTGAATAGTGCCGTCACAACCGTTGCTTCTCCTGAACAGATCACGGTGGTGGACAACAACTCTGCAGACATTGACGTCACAAAAGCGCTCACATCGGAGCTCGGGGTGAGGCTCCTCAGACTAGACACCAACGTGGGTTATGGCTCGGCGGTCAACAAAGCAGTCCAAGGCCTATCAAACTCGATTCAAACTCTTCTCGTGTGCAACCCCGACAGCGAACTCAACCCTGCGGCAGTATCTGCTTTAGCCATAGCTTCACAACCAGACAAAGTCGGCGTTGTAGGACCCAGAATTCTCGAGGTGGATGGGTCTGTTTACCCTTCTGCTCGTTCTATACCTTCCATTCGAAATGGAATAGGCCATGCATTCTTTGCCAATATTTGGCAGGGCAACCCGTGGACAAAGAAATATCTTTCAGAAGCTCACCTGCAAAATACAACCGTTCCCACAGGGTGGGTATCAGGCGCATGTCTGGCCATCAAGAGGGAACTTTTCGCTCAGGTAAACGGCTTTGATGACCACTACTTTATGTATTTCGAAGATGTGGACCTGGGCTATCGCCTAGGAAAGGAAGGGTTCACAAACCTTTACCTTCCTGGAGTCTCCATCACCCACATTGGCGGAGAATCCACAAAAGCCATCAAGAAAACAATGCTCCGCATTCACCATGAAAGCGCCATGCGCTTTATTCAGGTGAAATACAAAGGAGCACTCTGGGCACCTGTGCGCGGAATTATCCGTTTAGGTTTGGCCGTGAGGTATTCGGTTCAGGCCAGAAAAGCTACGACCTAGAAATTAGGAATGTGCAGGGGTGACAGTTGCCCCAGCAAAGTCAACAGCAAGCATCAGTGCACGCCAGGGAGTCTCTTCGTTTCGTGCAACAAGCTCAGCAGCTTGAACTCGCTGAGCGGGGTCAGAGCAAAGCACCAAAATAGAAGGCCCGGCACCAGATACAACAGCAGCGAAACCGTTCTCACGTAGTAGCTTGATCAGAGTGCTGGTCTGTGGCATGGCTTCTGCTCGGTAGTCCTGGTGCAGTTTGTCTTCGGTGGATTCAAACAACAGTTCAGGGCTCTGGGTCAATGCAGCAACAAGAAGCGAAGATCGAGACACGTTAAAAATGGCGTCTTCGTGGGGAACGCTGTCTGGCTGAAGGGAGCGGGCCAATTTGGTCGACATCGTGAATGACGGCACGAGCACTAAAGGAGAAACTCCACGGTGCACAAGAAGCTTCTTGCAACGCGGACCTTCGTCGGTGGTCCAGGCAATTGTCAGTCCACCAAAGAGAGCGGGCGCGACATTGTCTGGGTGTCCCTCCAGCTCTGTTGCGAGTTCCAGAAGAGTAACTTCGTTGAACTCGTGAATTCCCTCCAACAACCCTTTAGCGGCCATCAGCCCTGAGACAATGGCGGCACTAGAAGAGCCCATGCCGCGACTGTGGGGAATGTTGTTGTGCGCGCGGAGGTTGAGTCCAGGCATTGCCACGCCCGCATGCGCGAAAGCGTGAGCAATGGACTGAACAACGAGATTAGACGCGTCAGTAGGGACTGGTGCAAGGCTGTCCACAGCGCCTTCACCAATAACATCTACGGTTGCACCAGCCTGTGCCCGAGTTTCTACTTCTAATTGGTCGTAGAAACCTAGTGCGAGGCCGAGAGTGTCAAAACCGGGACCTAAGTTTGCAGATGTAGCCGGTACGCGAACGGTGACCGCTCTGCCTACCGGCACCTGCATTGGCCCAGAGGTCATTAGTGAGCTTGTCCCTTGACCAGCCCGAGTACACCAGCAACTTCTTCAGTGCTGACAGGAACGACAGTGGGAGAAACCTCAGTTCCGTCTGCCTTCTTGAGAGCGTAAAGAGGGTCCTTGAGGCGATGTGGCCATTCTCTGCACGCTCAAGAAGACCAGCAACAGAGATTGCAGACGCGGGCTCAACGAAGATACCGACCTCAGCAGAAAGGATGCGCTGAGCGGCAAGGATGCCGGCGTCATCAATAGCTCCGAAGTAACCGTTGCTGACGTCGCGTGCACCGAGAGCGAACTCCCACGAAGCGGGGTTACCAATGCGGATCGCGCTTGCAAGAGTCTCTGGGTTCTTGACGGGGTGACCAAGCACGATAGGTGCCGAGCCAGCAGCTTGGAAACCAAACATGCGTGGAAGCTTGGTAGAGGCGCCGCGTTCGAGTTCTTCGCTGTAGCCGCGGAAGTATGCGGTGTAGTTACCTGCGTTACCCACGGGAACAAAGTGGAAGTCAGGTGCATCCTGAAGAACTTCAACGACTTCATACGCTGCGGTCTTCTGACCTTCAATGCGGTCAGGGT
>JBEGKV010000189.1:0-3329 GCA_041183925.1 Actinomycetota bacterium | reverse complement strand
GTCATCCATGCTGTCTGCGATGGTTACGAGAGGGTGGTTAGCCTCGGCGAGGATACGACGACCCTCGTCGACGTTGTTGCCGTCAAGGCGAACAACCAGAGGCTTGTTGGCAGCAGACCCGAGAGTCTCGAGTGCCTGGACGATACCGTTGGCCACTGCGTCACAGGCGGTGATTCCACCGAAGACGTTGACGAACACGCTCTTGACCTGAGGGTCACCGAGGATCACGTCGAGACCAGCAGCCATCACGGCAGCAGATGCTCCACCACCGATGTCGAGGAAGTTGGCGGGCTTGACGCCGCCGTGCTTCTCGCCGGCGTAGGCGACAACGTCGAGGGTGCTCATCACGAGACCTGCACCGTTACCAATGATGCCGACTTCACCGTCGAGCTTGACGTAGTTGAGGTCAGATGCCTTGGCCTTGGCCTCGAGGGGGTCTGCAGCTGCCTTGTCTTCGAGGGCTGCGTGGTTCTCGTGACGGAACTCAGCGTTCTCATCGAGCGAGACCTTGCCGTCGAGGGCGATGATGTCGCCTTCTTCGGTGAGCACGAGGGGGTTGACCTCAACGAGTGTTGCGTCTTCACCGGTGTAGACCTCGTAGAGCTTGACGAAGACAGGAGCAACCTTGTCAACCAGCTCAGCAGGGAACTTTGCTTCAATAGCAATGCGCTTGGCTTCTGCCAGGTCGATGCCCTTGATGGGGTTGACCTCAATGCGGGCCAGTGCCTCGGGGCGCTCAACAGCGAGAATCTCGATCTCCATGCCACCCTCGTAGGAGGTCAGCGAAAGGTAGGAGCGGTTGGCACGATCCAGCAGGACAGAGAAGTAGAACTCTTCAGCAATGCGAGCACCCGCGGCAACCATGACGCGCTTGACCACGTGGCCCTTGATGTCGAGGCCCAGAATGGCCTTGGCTGCTTCTTCGGCTTCCTCAGGGGTCTTCGCGACCTTGACGCCGCCAGCCTTACCGCGGCCACCGACCTTCACCTGAGCCTTGACGACAACAACGCCGCCCAGCTTCTCAGCTGCGGCACGTGCCTCAGCAGGAGTGTCTGCAGTAGCTCTCGAATAGATCCCTGGCTTGGTATTCGTAAAGATCCACGTGATTTCCTCATCCGCTTGTGGCGATACATAAGTAGTTGGATTGTGGTTACTTTTTCAAAAAGTAACTTGATATCAAGATAAATTGACCAGTTCGACTTTAGCGCGTTTTAAACCAGATGTCACCGTGACAGTAGGTAAGCCTTACCTCGCTGGCAGAGCAGTTTCGAACCTGATTAGCTAGAGGCATGACGGAACCCACCCTCGAACACGGTTTTGAGCCCCACGACGCTGCCTCTAACGCCAAACTGAACTGGCTCCGTGCCGGTGTTCTGGGCGCCAATGACGGCATCGTCTCGATTGCAGCCCTGGTTGTGGGTGTGGCCGCGGCAACCAGCGATCCCGCAGCAATCTTGCTGACGGGTATCGCCGGTCTGACCGCGGGAGCCATCTCGATGGCGCTGGGCGAATATGTCTCTGTTTCCAGCCAGCGTGACTCGGAACGCGCCTGGGTTAATAAAGAAAAGCGCGAGCTCGAGATGTTCCCCGAAGCGGAACTCGAAGAACTGGTCGAGCTCTATGTGGAAAAGGGCCTCAAGCCCACCACTGCCCGCCTGGTTGCCGTAGAGATGACCGAGAAAGACGCCCTCAAAACCCACCTCGAGGTGGAACTGGGCATCAACGAGGAAGACCTCACTAACCCCCTGCACGCGGCTATCTCGTCCGCGGTCTCCTTCTTTCTGGGTGCAATCTTGCCGCTGCTGGCTGTGCTGTTTACCCCTGAGCCTTACAAGATTGGTGTCACCATTGCGGCCACCATCGTGGCATTGGCTCTCACCGGTGGTGTGGGCGCCTACATCGGTGGCGCCCCCATGCCTCGTGCCATCTTGCGCGTGACTATTGGTGGTGCGGTTGCCCTGGGTATTACCTACCTCATCGGTACGCTCATCGGTGGCGCAGCGATTTAACACCTCTGGCCTTACTTGCGAAAACCGCTGACCAGCTTTCGCTTGGACGCAACGGTGTGCTTGTGCCTGAGATTTGTAAACTCAGCGAGCTAGAGCTTGTCGATTGGCGCAATCTTGATGAGGAGTTTTTTGGCGCCTGCAGAGTCAAACTTCACATGGGCCACGCGCTTAGCTCCCTCACCCGTGACCTGGTTGACCGTTCCTTCACCAAAGTCGGCGTGAGAAATGCGGTCACCTGCCACCAGCTCTAAGTCTCCGTTGTCGCGGATCTTGTTGGTGACGCGGTTAGCCCATTCCGTCTTGGGTTTCGGCGAGGCTTCGAGAGAGTTCCACCCACCTTCGGTGCTGCCCCAACCGCCGAGTTCACTCGAGCCAAAGCCACCGTCATAGCGAGAACCACGCGCATTGAGTGCACGCGATTGGTACCCGTCGCGGCCATTGGCCATACCCGGTGATTGGCGCCACTCGATCAGCTCGGTGGGAATCTCCTGCAGATATCTACTCGGCATGGCCACATTGGTCTGGCCAAATTGGGCACGGCTCATGGCCAAAGACAAGAACAGTCGCTTGCGAGCACGCGTGATGCCCACATAGAACAGTCGTCGTTCTTCAGCCGGGCCTCCGGGTTCTCCGGCAGACATGCGGTGGGGAAGTAATTCTTCTTCCACGCCGGTAATAAAGACGGCGTTGTATTCCAGTCCCTTGGCGGTGTGGAGAGTCATCAGCGAGACAGTGCCGCTGGCATCGTCGAGCTCATCGGCAGCTGCCACCAGGGAAACTTCGGTGAGGAAGTCAATGAGGGTGCCCTCGGGGTTGTTCTTATCGAATTCCTTGGTCACCGCGAGAAGTTCTTCTACGTTCTCCGCGCGGGCTTCATCTTGGGGGTCACGGGTTGCACGCAGCAGATCGACATACCCGGTTTCTTCCAGGATGCGACCCAGCACATCAGCGACGGGGCCCGACTCCGCCAATGCCGTGGCCTCATCAATGAGGCCTGACAGCTTGGCGATCGCCCCGGAAACCTTAGGTCCCAAACCGAGGGAATCTGCAGAGCGCAGTGCTTCACGCAACGTGATCTGGTTGGTGTCGGCATAGTTCTGCAGGCCGGTTTCTGTGGCCGGCCCAATGCCACGCTTGGGCGTATTTAGAATGCGGCGCACGGCCAACGAATCAGCTGGGTTCGCAATAGTGACGAGATAGCCCAAGATGTCTTTAATCTCTGCGCGTTCGTAGAACTTGGTGCCACCCAGAATGCGATACGGCAGCGCTGAGCGAATAAAGATTTCTTCCAACGCACGGGTCTGAGAGTTGGTGCGATAG
>JBEGKV010000188.1:0-4617 GCA_041183925.1 Actinomycetota bacterium | reverse complement strand
AATGCGATCGGCCACGTCGTTGGGCGTTCCCACGATGATGGGGCCGATACCTGTTGACTGCTCGTCATAGAGGTCACGATTGGGCATGGGGCGTCCACGTTCTTCACAAACTTTCACGACCGAAGGCAACCAGTGGCGATACATGGTTTCTTTCGCATGCAATGCGTCACGGGAGACCAGGCCTCGACCGGCAACAGCGACCTTCAACTGCGAGAGGTCGTGGCCTGCGGCCACGGCTTCAGCGCGGTAGTGATCGACCAGGTGCTGATTGGCTGCGGGTGGATTTCCCAGGAATGAATAGTGGAGGACTCTGGTGTTGCCCCCGTGGCCACCCACATATCCAGAGCGCCATTGAGTGGGCGAGGCCACACTCCGGGCACGTCGATGGGTGGGCGGTGCTTTCCTTGCCAGGAAATCTGACCGCCCTGGTTGAGGCGTCTGAGGAGCTGAAGTTTCTCTGTGAACTCTGCCTGCACGCCACTGCGGTCATGGCCATAGAGGTCGTAAGACTCAAAGAATGCACCCGTGCCGAGGGTCACTTCCGCACGGCCATCAGAGATGAGATCCAGGCTGGAGAACTGTTCAAAGACGCGAACAGGATCATCGGTGGGCAGCACGGTGACGGCAGATCCGAGACGGATCTGTGTCGTCACAGCTGCTGCTGCCGAAAGCACGGTCACGGGAGCGGACAGGGGGTAGTCCACGCGGTGGTGCTCGCCCAGACCGAAGTAGTTCAGTCCCACCTCATCGGCGAGACGGATGCGCTCGAGCAGATTCTTGTAGATGGTGTGCTCGGGAACATACCGACCGGTCTCGGGATCGATACTGCTATCGCCAAAGCTATATAGCCCTAATTCCATGACCGTCCCTTGTGTCCCTTATAGGGGACAAGTCCGGTAAGTGCCGTTCTATTCCCGAACTAGAAATTTACTTGTCCTGCGTGACGAGCCATTCGTGAGCACCTGCCGCCTCGGCACCCATGGCGTTCACGGTTGCCCTCGTGCGCTCGCGCACTCCGGCATCAAATTCTGGAGACTGGCAGATGCCCTGCGGGGCATCAGAAGCAACAGAGCACCAGCGATAGACGCCCTCTTGCTTGTTGGTTGCGGCGGCCCAGGCCATGTCGCTGACACTCCAGGTGCCATCCTTGGCTTTGCTGAACTGCGCACGCATGATGAGGAACTCGTTGTTCACGGGGTAGTCACCGGACGATTCACTGATGCCATTGCCGAGGGAGTAGACAATCCACTTGCCGTTATAGAACTCCATGGGCTGAATCGAGTGCGGGTGGTGCCCATAAACCATGTCGAACTGGCCGCTATCAATCAGAGCGTGGGCATTGTTGATCTGCTGAATGTCCGCTTCGCTGGAGTATTCGGTTCCGGCGTGCTGGACGCCGATGACGACATCGGCACCGAGTTCACGAGCCTTAGCTGCTTTGGCAATCATGCGGTCGGCATCCAGGGGGTAGTCAGCTTGCCAATCAAATTCGCTGAAGTTGCCATTGAGGGAGAAGGTGGCGGCAATGAATGCCACCTTGCCTGCAGGAGTATCCATGATGAGGATCTCTTCTGCTTCTTCAGGCGTGCGGTAGGAACCCGTGTGCTTGAGGCCATTCTGATCCAGCACATCGAGGGTGCGCACAACACCGGCGTACCCCATATCCACAGTGTGGTTACTCACCGTGTCACAAGCGTCATATCCCAGTGCCTTTTCCGTGACCGCAAGTTCCCAGGGGGTGTTGAAGATGGGGTAACCCTGGGGAGCTTCGCCCACTTGAGCAAAAGGGGTTTCCTGGTGACAGATCGCGATATCTGCCTTGTTCAGGTAGGCGCTCTGGCCTTGCAACAAGGGCATAAAGTCGTAGTTTCGGCCCTGGGCATCCGTGGGGATAGCGGCAGGCTTCCAGAGCCCGGCGTGAAAAAGCATGTCACCGGTGGCGGTGATGGTGAAGCACTCATCGGTGGGGCACTCCGGGCCAACACCGGGGTTACGGGTGGGGGTGGGCGTAGGAGTTGCCGTCTGGGTCGGAGCGGCCTTCACCACGGGTGCAGGTTCAGCAGCACAGCTGCCGAGAGTTGCCACTAACACCACGGCCAAGATGCCTGCACTAAGTCCCCGCTTCATAGCTCCATTCTGGCAGAGCAGCCTGAGAAGACTGTTCATACGGAACAAGTAGCATGAGCACGTGAGTTCAGCCCAGCTTCCCCCCTCGAACTATGTCAGCGTCGCCTGGGATATCCGCACCGAATCTGGTGGCTTGACCGTTACATTGCTTCACCGCGCAGGCATCATGAGCCAGGCCGGAGCAGGCCATGTCACTGTGCTCACCTTCGATAACTACGCCGGTTATGCCGAGGTCGAAAAAGCATTGCGCGCCAACGGTCGCCTGTTCGGAGATGTCTCCATCCGTAACGTGTGGGACTGGCTTCGCACCGAAAAAGTGTCACCGCCGGGTTTACCCCGATCGAGGACACCGACACCTTCGCAACTACCGAACGCGCGGGCCAGGTCCTGAGCCGCACGCGTTATGCCGCGGACAACCTCACGGTATTGCAGGTGGATCACTTCCGCGAAGACGGAACTCTGCTGCTCAGCGACCGCCGAGACTTCCGCGAGCGCGGTGTCACGGGTGGTCGCCGCATCATTCTCTGCGACAACACCGGAGCGCCGGTCAAGCTGTGGAAGTTCCCCAACGATTTCTATCACTGGCTACTCGACCGCATGTTTGGCACCGTTCCCACCACTTACATCGTGGACAGCAAGACAGCTGTGGGCATGTTCGTGGACTACCGTCGCCGCAATGCACTCACCATTCACGTTATTCAGGGCGCACACATCGAAAGCACAACAGCTGACGGTCGCCCCGTCTTGTATGAGGCCCGCAGACGCGGTATCGAGAGCATTGCTGCCTTTGACCTGGTTGCCACGTTGACGAAGCGACAAAGAGCTGACGTAACCACCATCGTGGGGGGCAGCCCCAACCTGGTTGTTATTCCCAACTCAGTGCCCCTGCCTGACCCTGCCAGCATCCAGGTGGAGCGTCCGGTGAACTTGGGCATAGTGGTGGCCGCATTTGTGCCTCGTAAACGCGTGCACCTGGCTATTGAAGCAGTGGCAATGGCCCACACCTCAGCTTCACCACAGCTCCACCTGGAAATCTATGGCGAGGGCGAAACCAGACCCAGGGTTGAGCAACAGATGGAGAACAGCTCCGCCCAGGACCGTGTCACCCTCCACGGCTACAGCACCACAGCGCTGGAAAACACGAAAACCGCGAGCTTTATTCTCATCACTTTACAGCACCACAGCGCTGGAAAACACGAAAACCGCGAGCTTTATTCTCATCACTTCTGAGACCGAAGGCACTCCCCTGGTTCTACTCGAGGGCATGGCAGCCGGCTGTATTCCGATTTCTTTCGATATTCGCTATGGCCCCAGCGACATCATTCGAGACCGGGTCAACGGTTTCCTTGTTCCCGATGGCGACACCGCCAGCATGGCGGCCGCCATCGCAGAGCTACAGTCCCTGCCGGCAGAAAAGGTCTCGGCGATGCGTCAGGCAGCCAAATCCGTGCAGTCCTTCAACGATGCCGCCTTGTTGAAACTGTGGGAGAAAGAACTCACCAGGGCTTGGAAAAGAAAGCAAGCCATGTGGTGGCGAGCACTCCGGAAGTGGCACGCATCTCATTCGGAAAAGAAGTTTGCGCAGAGCGCACCAGAAATCGGCCCCAAAGCCCCTCCCGCTGCGCGCCGTTAGGGTTCTAGGCTGAGACCATGACTTCTCAGGATTCAGCCCAGATTATTTCTGTCCCCACCTTTGGCACCCCCGTCATTGATGACTCGTGTTACATCGCAGCGGGCGCCCGCCTAGCCGGCGATGTCACCCTGCATGCCAACGTGGGCATTTGGTACAACGCGGTGCTGCGCGGAGACTACGAGCCCATCACTATTGGTGAAGGTTCCAACATCCAAGACAACGTGAGCGGTCACGTGGACACGGGGTATCCGCTGACCCTGGGCAAGAACGTCTCCGTCGGCCACAACGCCGTGATCCATGGCTGCACCGTCGAAGACGACTGCCTCATCGGGATGCATGCCACCGTGATGAATGGCGCCGTCATAGGCAAAGGTTCTCTGGTTGCTGCCGGCGCGCTCGTGCTGGAAGGAACCATCGTTCCCCCCGGTTCACTCGTTGCCGGGGTTCCTGCGAAGGTGCGCAGAGAACTCACCCCCGAGGAGCAGGAGAAAGTTCGCCAGAACGCGGCCAACTACCGCATGCGCCTGGGAATCTATAAGGCTGAAGCTACGAGCGTGTAGCTAACTCCGCAGCCTTGACCACGTTAGCCAGAAGCATGGCGCGGGTCATGGGACCCACTCCGCCCGGGTTGGGTGAGAAGTAGCCTGCAACCTCAGCGACAGCGGGGTCCACGTCGCCAGTGAGCTTGGCCTTACCGGTCTCGGGGTTCTCCACGCGGGTAATGCCCACGTCCAGAACAGCTGCACCGGGCTTAACCCACTCAGGCTTGATGAAATGGGGAACACCCACTGCAGCAACCACGACATCAGCACGTCGAATCTCTTCAGCGATGTTTTGTGTGCGGGAGTGCGTCAGGG
>JBEGKV010000187.1:0-4918 GCA_041183925.1 Actinomycetota bacterium | reverse complement strand
TCCCTCGTGGGTCAAGGATGCTCCGCCGAAGTTCTCCACGTTTAATGCTCGAAGTGAAGATGCTGCCTCGAAGGCATCCTGGCGGGATTCTGTGAAATCAAAGCGTTGTCTTGTCCCAGCGTCGGGATATTACGAATGGGTTCTAGAGAACCGGGTCAAGGTTCCTCATTACATCCACTCCGACCACACGGTTGCTTTCGCGGGCCTGTATGCGTGGTGGCGGCTTGCTGCCATTCACGACCGCAACCCCGTGCCGATTCCGAAATCTTTCTGGTCGACGTGGCTTGACCCCCTCGTCGTGGGGACTCAGGAACTGGTGGATGCGGCAGTCTCGGAGGCTCAACCTGTGGCGGCAGGTTTTCAGGAGTACCGGGTGAATTCCCTCAAAGGAAATAGCCCAGAACTTATTGTTCCCGCTCGGCCGGCACCTTCTCCCTAGACTGAGGCTAGTCAGGCTACTGAAGGAGCTCCCATGGAATACACCGGAACAACCACCCTTATTACTGGCGCCAGTTCAGGTATCGGTGTGGAGTTTGCCGAAGGGTTCGCAGCCCGAGGTAGCAACCTCATTCTGGTGGCCAGGCGTGAAGATCGCCTCACGGAGCTCGCTACCCGCGTGAAGAAGCAGTATTCAGTGGATGTCACGGTCATCGCCCAGGACCTCAGTACTCCAGGTGCTGGCGCGGCACTGGAGAAAACGGTGGCCGCGAAGAAGCTCACCGTGGATGTGCTCATCAACAACGCTGGTTTCGGTGTGAACGGATACTTCGTGGACGAAGACCGAGCGGTGACACAGGCGGAGATTGCTCTCAACATCGGAACTCTGGTGGATCTCACTGCTGCTTTCTTGCCCGGCATGATCAGCCGTGACAAGGGTGCTGTGGTGAACATTGCCAGTACAGCGTCATTCCAGCCCGTGCCCGGCATGGCCGTCTATGCCGCCACCAAAGCGTTTGTTCGTTCCTTCACCGAAGCGCTGTGGGGCGAGTTGGGCACCTCGCAGGTGCGCGTGCTCGCCGTCAGCCCCGGTGCGACGGAGTCTGAATTCTTCGAGGTTGCCGGCGGCAAGCCTTCGGGCACATCGATGCCGGCCTCTGCGGTGGTGGAGACCATGTTTAAAGCATTAGACAAGTCGAAATCCCGCCCTTCAGTCGTGGTGGGTGGACTCAATAGCTTCACGGCAGGTCTGGTGGCGTTCTTCCCTAAGAAGTCGGTCATCAAGATGGCCGGTGGAATGTTCCTGCCCAAAAAGTAGACAGCCCGAAGCTGGGGATGAGCTGCTCGGCATAGTCTGGAACAGAACTATTCCTCTTAACTCCCCACGAATCGAGAACACCTCATGAGAGCCACATTCCTCTATGGAGCCGGTGATGTTCAGGTCGTGGACGTTCCAGAACCCACCATCGATGCGCCAACAGATGCAGTGCTCAGAGTTGTGCTGGCCTGTATTTGTGGCAGTGATCTGTGGGACTACCAGGCCATGCCCGAGAACCCTGAAGGCCGTGGCAAAGGCCACGAAGTGATCGGCGTGGTGGAGAGTGTTGGTTCTGACGTTTCCCACTTTGCTGTGGGCGACCTCGTGCTGGCCCCTTTCGTGTGTTCGGATAACACCTGTGACTTTTGCCTCGAAGGATTGCATTCTTCTTGCCGCAATGTGTCGTTCTTTGGCGGTGATGGCAATCCTGGAGCGCAGGCAGAGAAGGTCCGTATCCAGCACGCCGATGGAACGCTCGTTAAAGTCCCCGTTGATGTTGATTCCCCTCTCCTGCCCTCGATCTTGACTCTGACCGATGTGATGTGCACGGGGCACCATGCTGCCGTGTGTGCTGATGTGTCTGCTGGTGACACCGTTGTGGTCATTGGTGACGGCGCTGTCGGACTCTGTGCCGTCATTGCGGCCAAGCGTTTGGGCGCAGACCGCATCATTTTGATGGGTCGCCACACGGCACGAACAGATCTGGGACGTGAGTTTGGTGCCACCGATGTGGTGGCCGAGCGTGACGAAGAAGGCATTGCCAAGGTCCGGGAGCTGACCGGTGGCGATGGCGCGGCCAAGGTTCTCGAATGTGTGGGAACTTCTTCCACGATTGCGATGGCTCTGGGTATTTGCCGAGATGGCGGTGTAGTCTCCTGCGTGGGTGCCCCGCAGTATGCCGAAGCACCCTTGAACTTCGGAACATTTCTGCGCAACATCACACTCACCGGAGGTGTTGCTCCAGCACGTGCCTATATCGAGGAGCTCATGCCCGATATTCTCAACGGACGCATTAACCCGGGGAAGGTTTTCGATCAGGAAATCACGCTCGACGAGGTCGCTGTGGGTTACAAAGCCATGGCTGACCGCCAAGCGCTCAAAACTATCGTTCGACCATAGGGGCTTTATATGCAGCACAACTTTCTCTACTCCGTCGAGCGTGAATATACCCAGCCGATGTCTCGTATCTGGGAAGCGTGGACAGATGCCGCCCAGTTGGAAGCAGTTGGAAGCGTGGTACCACCCCACCGTTTTGACGAATGTTCCTGGCTCTTCCGTATCTGAAGCACACGTCGGTGGCGCCTGGGCTATCGCGGTGGATGTGCCTGAAGCAGGCTTCCAATCCTGCTTCTGGGGTACCTACACCGCCGTGGAGCCACACGCCCTTCTGGAACACAGCATGCACTACAGCCAGGACGTGGCAGAATTCGCGGCTAAGGACCTCTCAGGTGAGTTCGCGAAGATAGTGGTCACCTTCGAAGAGCGCCCTGGTGGCAGCTGGGTGAAGTTCTCACAGTTTGGTGAATTGCCTGAGGAACACATCCCTCTGGCTCAGGCAGGAATGGAAAGCTATTTCCAGTCTTTAGCGGACTTTCTCGGCGAATAGCTCACCGGCCTGAAGTGGTGTTGTGAACTCTCACAATCCACTAAATTTGTTAGATAGTGCGCTCGCACTACTGACCGGGGAGCCTTCGACGTGTATCTGAAAAGCCTGACGCTCAAAGGCTTTAAGTCGTTTGCCCAACCGACCACTTTTGCTTTCGAACCTGGCGTCACCTGCGTGGTGGGCCCCAACGGTTCAGGTAAGTCCAACGTTGTCGATGCTCTTGCCTGGGTCATGGGTGAGCAGGGTGCAAAAACCTTGCGCGGCGGCAAGATGGAAGACGTTATTTTTGCCGGAACGTCCACCCGTGGGCCGCTCGGTCGCGCTGAAGTTCTGCTGACCATCGACAACTCTGACGGCGCCCTGCCCATTGAGTATTCCGAAGTGACCATTAGCCGAACCTTGTTCCGTAACGGGTCGAGTGAATACGCCATCAACGGCGAGAACTGCCGTCTGCTTGATGTTCAGGAGCTTCTCTCAGACTCGGGTATTGAAGAAGCTGCCGGTATTCTCAAGCACCGTCGCCGCAAAGAGAAGACGGTGCGCAAGCTTGACGCGATGCAGGCTAACCTCACTCGCCTGACCGATCTGGCCACCGAAGTGCGCCGCCAGCTCAAACCGCTGGGGCACCAGGCAGAGATTGCCCGCGAAGCTCAAAGTATTCAAGCGGAAGTCCGTGATGCGCGCGCTCGTATCTTGGCTGATGACACGTCACAGCGAACGCATTGTGTTGCAGGAACAACTCGAGCGCACCATGCTCCGGGTTCGCCGTCTCGAGGCAGACCAGAGCGCCGATGATGTCGAGTCTGCCCGCAAGACCGTTTTTGCTCTCGAATCCATTCAAGAGCGCCTGCGTGGTCTCTATAACTTGGCCAACCAGCGGCTTGCCCTGCTCGGTGCTGACACCGACCAGCAGCCACTGGGCTCGGGCGTCAACCAAGCCATGATTGAGGGCGCTGAGTCTGAGGTTGAGGTAATGCGCGGCATCGTCACTGCCGCTGAAGCTGCGTGGCATGCTGCCCAGCAATCGACCGTCTCGGCCCGTGCCAAGCTCGACTCGATTGATGAGCAAATCTCTGCCCAGTCAGCTCTGGTTTCTCAGCATGATCTCGAGCTCACCAGCCTGCGCGGAAAGAAAGAGGCTGCTGATTCTGCCCTCGCTGCCGTGCGCGGAGAGGTTCTGCGCCAGCAGAATGCGCTGGATGCTGCAACCGATCGTAAGGTCACCGCGCAAGAGAACCTCGCTCAGGTTGAATCAGACTCTGCCGATACGACCGCGGGAGAAACCGGGCTCAACGACACCTACGAGGCAGCCCAAGCTGCTGTTGGAGAGGCAGAGTCCACCATTGATCGCCTGCGCGATGAACTGCACACGCTCGAGCGTGAGCGGGATGCACTCCAAGCGCGCACTGGCGCGCTCTCTATGGCCTTGGACCAGAAAGACGGATCGTCTGCTCTGGTTAAAGCCAAGCTCACCGGTATTCGCGGTCTGGTTGCTGAACACATCCAGGTTCAGGCTGGGTTCGAGGCAGCTATTGCTGCCGGCCTGGGGTCCCTCTCTGATGCGGTGCTGGCCGATGACATGGATTCGGCTATTTCGGCACTGGCCAGTGTTGATCGAGATGATCTTGGCCGCGTCGAGATTGTGGTCGCAGAAAAGCCTCGTTCCTCTGCTCTTTCACTGCCCGCCGTTGCCGGTGTTGTTCCTGCAGCAGATGTCGTCAGCGCCCCCGACGGCGTGCTTGCGCTGCTGGCTGCCACGGTCATCGCAGATGACCTCGAGGCAGCCCGGGCAGCCTGGAAGCAGGGACTGGAAAAGTCCGACGCAAACATCACGATAATTACCAAGGCGGGTGAAGTCCTCACTCGGTTTGTCCTTCGTGGTGGCTCGGGTTCGAAGCAGAGCCGCATTGAACTGGTTTCAGAACGTGACTCTGCCCAAAAGCGCCTCGACGAGGTTGTCGGCTTGAATGATCAGGCACGGCTCGAACTAGCTGACCAGCGCGGCGTTGCGCAGGTCGCGAAGGAACGCTCCGCTGCAGCGTTGGCGGCCTTGCGAG
>JBEGKV010000186.1:0-2699 GCA_041183925.1 Actinomycetota bacterium | reverse complement strand
GGCTCTCTCGCCATGTCTGCCATTGCGAAGTATGGTTCGGAAGAACAAAAGAACCACTGGCTTCCACAGATGGCCACGGGGGAGAAGCTCGGTTGCTTTGGCCTGACTGAACCTCACGGCGGGAGCGACCCTGCCAACATGAAAACCACCGCTGTGCGAGATGGCGATGGATGGGTCATCAACGGTTCTAAGCGCTGGATTGGCTTGGCCACACTGGCAGATATTTGCATTGTCTGGGCACAGACAGACGAGGGTGTGCGCGGCTTTATTGTTCCCACTGAAACTCCTGGTTTCCAGGCCACTGCGATTGATGGCAAGCTCTCCATGCGTGCTTCGATTCAGTGCGATATCGAACTCACCAATGTGCGCGTCTCTGCTGATGCTCAGCTGCCGCAGGCGAAGGGTCTGGGTGCGCCACTTGGCTGCCTCAACGAAGCTCGCTACGGCATCATTTGGGGTGCGATGGGCGCTGCCCGGGCATGTCTGGATGTGGCCATTGAGCGCTCCCGCACACGTGAAGTATTTGGAAAGCCCATTGGTTCGTTCCAGCTCACTCAAGCCAAGCTGGCGGACATGACCGTTGAATACGAGAAGGGTGTTTTGCTCGCTCTTCATATAGGTCGCCAGAAGGACGCGGGAACGTTGAATCTGACGCAGATCTCTGTAGGCAAGCTCAACAATGTCCGCGAAGCAATCACCATTGCCCGGGAAGCCCGCACCATTCTCGGTGGCGACGGCATCACGGGAGAATTCCCTGTGATGCGCCACATGGCCAACTTGGAGTCGGTGCGCACCTATGAGGGCACGGATGAGATTCACCAGTTGGTCATTGGCCGGGCACTGACCGGTCTGAACGCCTTTAGCTAAGCAGCAAGGCCTAGAGTCCCGGATAATCTTCGTTATAGGCATCCAGGACGTCCTCGATGGGACCGTCTAGTTTGAGCGTTCCCTTGTCGAGGTAAAGACCGCGAGTACAAAAACGCTTGAGGTCACCCTCGTTGTGGGAGACAAAGAACAGCGTGCGGCCTTCACCCAGCATCTCTTCAATGCGGCGGTAGCACTTGTTGCGGAAGGACTTATCGCCCACCGCGAGAACTTCGTCGACGAGCAAGACAGGTTCCTCCAGGCTGGTGACCACGGAGAAGGCCAGGCGCACCTTCATCCCGCTGGAGAGGTGCTTGTAGGGGGTGTCGAGGAAGTCTTCGATCTCAGCGAATTCGATGATGGCATCGAACTTCTGTGCCACCTGTTCACGGGTCATGCCGTGCAATCCTGCTGTCAAATACACATTGTCTTTGACGGTGAGGTCATCGACGAAACCACCCGTGATTTCAATCAAGGGCGCGACACCCGCGTGAACCTTCACCTTGCCTTCGTCGGGGATGAGCACATGGGCCACCAACTTGAGCAGCGTCGACTTTCCTTGGCCGTTGCGACCCACAACACCAATGGCTTCACCGGCATGAACAGCAAAGCTCACATTTCTCAGCGCCCAGAACTCGTTGGGCCGTGATCGTCGAGCTTTGGTGCCAAAGAGGTCCTTGAATGATCGGCGACCTTTGTGGTTTCGACGGAAACGGATGCCGGAGTTCTCCACCGTGATCACAGGAGTGCTCATTAGATCTCCTTCAAAACGGAACGCTCAGCACGGCGGAATATCCAGATGCCCAGGCCCAAGATGGCCAGTGACATTGCTGCAGAAATGCCGACCACGGCCCAGTTGAGTTCCTCAGGGAAAAACGCTGCGCGGTAGAGGTCGAAGATACCCGAGAGGGGGTTCAGTGCTGCCCAGGGCTGAATGGCTGCAGGGAGATCGCTAAAGGCATAAATGATGGGGGAGGCATAAAACAAAAAGCGCAAGAAGAGCTTGATCACGCGCTCGAGGTCACGGAAGAACACCACCAACGGGGCCACAATCAAACCGATGCCAAAAACGAGAATTGCTTGAATGGCGATCGCAAGGGGAAAGAACACCACTTCCCAGCTCACCGGGGCACCAGCAAAGAGTGCAAAAAGGGCTAAGACGGGAAGGGCGAGCAGGAACTCAATTCCCTTTCCCATCACGATGCTCGCCACCCAGATTGTGCGGGGGATGGCCGTGGAGCGAACCAGTTTGGCGGATTTGAGGAAAGCGCGGGTGGAGTCGGATACGGCTCCGTTGAACCACATCCACGGCAGCAAACCGGCCAACAGGAAAACGATATAGGGCTCGGTTCCCGCGGCACGATGGAACACCTGCGTGAAAATGATCCCACTCATGATGAGGGGATCAAGTACCGACCACAGATAACCCAAAACACTGGTGGAGTAGCGGACCTTAAGGTCACGCCGGGTGAGCAGCCAGAGTGCATGGCGGTAGCGTGCAAAAGCAGACCGTTGATACGGGGACTGCTCCACAGAAGTGCTCACGAAATAAGAGCCTACGGCTTAGTGTGGCTCGCGCGAGTTAGACGTAGAGGTTGGCGCGCTCGAGATCTTCAGCGAAGTCAATCTCAACGGCGTACAGGTCAGAGATATCGATGGGCTCAACCAGAACGCCATCCTGTTCGATAGCGAGCTCAAGGCCACGCTCGAAGTAGTCCTGATCGTTGACTTTTGTCAGCTGACGCAGCAGGACAGGCTTGTCGGTCGCAGAGATGTAGTTGATTCCCACTGCCTCACCGAGGCCGCCCTTGACGGTCTTGGAGAGTTCCTTGATG
>JBEGKV010000185.1:0-3819 GCA_041183925.1 Actinomycetota bacterium | reverse complement strand
CTTCCTCACCCGCTTTGCCGACAAGGTGTACGTCATTCACCGCTCGGAGACGCTGCGTGCGTCAAAGATCATGCAAGATCGCGCACTGGCTAACCCCAAGATCGAATTCTTGTGGAATTCGACTGTTGATTCTCTCCTCGGGGAAGAATCACTCACCGGCGTAACACTGAAGAACACTGTGACCGGTGAGAAGAGTGATGTTGAGCTCCAGGGACTGTTCATCGCCATTGGTAATGACCCCCGCACTCAGCTCATCCACGGTCAGCTGGACCTAGCCCCTGAGGGAACGGTTGCCGTCAAGGGTCGCACCTCAAAAACCAACCTAACCGGTGTTTTTGCCGCTGGTGATGTGGTGGATCCCACCTACCGACAGGCTGTCACTGCCGCCGCCAGCGGCACTGTCGCTGCACTGGATGCCGAGCACTACCTCCAATCACTTCCTGCCGAAGTTCTGTTCTCGCGCAGGCCGAAAACAACTAAGTTCCATTCGAAGGAGACATCATGTCTGCAGCACCCGCAGTAACTGACGCCAGCTTTGACGCTGACGTGCTCAAGAGCGGCAAGCCCGTTCTCGTTGATTTCTGGGCAGAATGGTGCGGTCCGTGCCGCGCTGTGGGACCCATCTTGGACCAGATCCGTGAAGAGCACGGCGACAAGCTTGAAATCGTCAAGCTCAACGTGGATGAGAACCCACAGACCGCCATGCAGTACCAGATCACCTCGATCCCAGCAATGAAGGTTTTCGTCAACGGTGAGGTCGCCAAGACCATCATCGGCGCCAAGCCCAAGCCTGCTCTCGAGCACGACCTGGCTGACTTCATTGGCTAAATAGCCTTTTCCCACGATGGCCGCCTGTTCAATCGGGCGGCCATCGTTGTTAACTGTGGAAAAAACCCAACTACGATTGTTCTGTGGCCGAGAACAACGAAACCGGGCAGGGCATTAACCTTGATCCTTGGTTCCTTGGTTCAATCACTACGCAAGCCGTTCCGCGGGGCTCAGTGCCTCCGAAGTGCGAGCGTTGTTTGCCGTTGCCTCTCGCCCTGAAGTAGTTTCTCTCGCCGGCGGTATGCCCTACGTCCGGGCTCTGCCTGAGTCGTTGGTCAATGGTGCACTCGAGAAAGTCATGAAGGACAACGGTCCCATGGCCATGCAATACGGATCCGGCCAAGGTGTTCCTGCCCTGCGTGAACAAATCCTCGAAATTATGGCGCTGGAAGGCATCTCGGCTTCGGTGGACGACGTTGTCGTGACCACCGGTAGTCAGCAGGCGCTAGACCTGGTGACCAAGTTGTTCATCAACCCCGGTGACGTGATTCTGGCCGAAGCCCCCAGTTATGTGGGTGCAATTGGTGTATTCCGCAGCTACCAAGCTGACGTCGTGCACGTGCTGATGGACGACAAGGGCTTGGTTCCTGAAAAACTCCGCGAGGCCATCGCGGAGGTGAAGGCCTCCGGCCGCACGATTAAGTTCCTCTACACAATCCCGAACTTCCATAACCCCGCCGGCGTGACCTTGTCCGCCGAGCGTCGTCCGGAAATCCTCCAGATTTGCCAGAGCAACGGCATTCTTATCCTGGAAGACAACCCCTACGGTCTGCTCTCTTTCGACGAAGACGTTCCTCCTGCGATTCGTTCCCTCGACGAGGACGGGGTGATTTATCTCGGATCGTTCTCGAAGACCCTGGCTCCCGGCTTCCGCGTGGGCTGGGCTTTGGCCCCGCACGCCATTCGCGAAAAGTTGGTCCTCGCTGCTGAAGCAGCTATTTTGTGCCCGAGCTCGTTTAGTCAGATGGTTATTTCCGAATACCTCAGCCAAGCGGACTGGAAAGGCCAAATTGAGACCTTCCGTGGCGTGTACCGGGAACGCCGTGACGCCATGAATGAGGCTCTCCAGGAATATCTGCCTGACCTGAAGTGGAATGTGCCCACCGGAGGCTTCTACATCTGGTGTGAATTGCCCGGGAGCCTCGATTCCAAAGCCATGCTTCCCCGGGCAGTCAGCGAACTCGTGGCCTATACGCCTGGAACTGCCTTCTTCTCGGACGGGGGAGGGCGCCAGAACATTCGCCTTTCCTTCTCCTATCCGACCCCCGAAAACATCAAGATCGGCATTCGCCGGTTGGCCACGGTCATTCGTGGTGAACTGGATCTGCTGGCTGATTTCGCGGGAACTGGATCCCTCACCGCGTCTGCCGGTGACGACAACGTCATTGCACCACCACCTGACCTGAGCTAACGAAAAAGAGGCTATCTATGTCGCCATCTCTCAACATCGCGGTTCTTTCCGGTGGTATTTCCCACGAGCGCGAGGTCTCCTTACGCTCAGGTCGCCGGGTTGCAGATGCCCTCATCGCTCGAGGACACAACGTCACCCTGCTGGATCCTGATGCGTCGTTGTTTACCAAGCTGGCTGAACTTTCTCCCGATGTGGTCTGGCCTGCCTTGCACGGCTCCAGTGGCGAAGACGGGGCACTGTTGGGCCTCCTGGCTGCCGCTGGCTACACCTATGTGGGGCCTTCCGCCTCGGCAGCTCGCCTGGCGTGGTCAAAGCCTGTTTCCAAAACTTTGGTTTCTCGCGCAGGTGTCTCAACTGCGCCTTCCCTCACCGTTGCACGGGAAGCGTTCCGGGAGCTTGGTGCTGGCTCTGTTCTTGAATTAATTACCTCTGAACTGGGAAATCATGTCGTCGTGAAGCCCGCTTCGGGGGGATCTTCGCAGGGAGTTTCCATTGTGGCGTCGTCCGAGGAGCTCCCCCGCGCGATGGTCGATGCTTTCACCTATCACGATGTTGCTTTGGTGGAAAAGTTCATCTCAGGCACTGAAGTGGCCGTGACGGTCGTTGACGGTCCTACCGGTGCTCGTGCGCTGCCCGCTGTGGAAATCGTGCCCCTGGATGGCGTCTACAGCTTCGAGGCTCGATACAACGCCGGAGAAACAACCTTCTATGTTCCCGCGCGTCTCTCCGACGAGATTAGTGAGCGTATTTCTGCAGCTGCGATCACCGTCCATGAAACACTGGGGCTCTCGCCACTGTCGAGAATCGACCTCATCGTCGATGCCGCAGGTGAGCCGTGGTTCTTAGAAGCGAATGCACTGCCTGGTCTCACCGAGACATCCAGTGCGCCCCTCGCCATCGAAGCCTCTGGTATTGAGGTTGGACAGCTCTACGAAGTACTGGCCCTCGCAACCCTCAACGACTAACAGTCCCGCGTTTCACGTGGAACAGGGCTGAGAAATTAGTTCTGGGCCCAATTCGGCGAGGATGCGGTTCAAGTCACCAATGGTGGCAAATTCGATGCTGATCAGGCCTTTTTTCGCACTCAAAGCAATCTTGACGCGGGTGTCTAGGCGATCTCCGAGTCGTTCTGCAATCTCATCGAGGTGGCCGCGGCGGGTTCCGGCGACAGGCTTGGGCTTCTTCGCCGTGGGGGCTTCCCCCGCGAGTGCTTCGGCTGCACGGACCGAGAGATCTTCGTTCACAATCTTGTCAGCGAGACGCTGCATTGCGTCGGGATCGCCAACTGCCAAAATGGCGCGGGCGTGACCGGCGCTCAGCACACCCGCAGCCACACGCTTCTGAACCAGCGGTGGCAGGCGGAGTAAACGGATGGTGTTAGAAATTTGCGGACGAGAGCGACCAATGCGCTCGGCAAGCTGTTCTTGGGTAATGCCAAAGTCAGCCATGAGCTGCTGATAGGCAGAAGCTTCTTCCAGGGGGTTGAGCTGTGAACGGTGAAGGTTTTCCAGGAGAGCGTCACGGAGCATGTCTTCATCAGCGGTGTCGCGAATGATGACAGGAATCTGCTCGAGGCCAAC
>JBEGKV010000184.1:0-3993 GCA_041183925.1 Actinomycetota bacterium | reverse complement strand
GACCACGTGGGCAGTGGCCATCTTCATCTCGGTGGCCAATTATGCCCACGCAAGCAATGGGCTTCTGGTGTTGTTAGCCGTGCTGTTGTTTACCGCAGCCATTGTGGTTCACCTGAGGTCCTCCGCGCCGCGAAATGCCCCCTATCGCAGGACTAACTACACCGTCTTTGTCGCCCTAGCGATCAGCGCTGCGTGTGTCCAGATTGCCTCAGATGGCCTCGGCTATACCTCGCTCACCACCATGTGGGGTCCCGTGGGAGTCGCGCTACTCTTCGCGGCTGCCAGTGGTTATCGTTCACTGCCCGATCAGTATTACGCCGGGCTAGCTGCCATCCTCACCATAGGCACGGTGCTCTACCTCGACGGAGCACATCAAGACCTTCCCTTTGGCCAGGTGTATTACGCCGTTTCGGGCGTTGCCTTCATCGCCATTATTGTGATGGGCCAAGCCAGCTATACCTATAAAGCCACGCGCATTCTGATGGCATGGCAGAAGACGGTGGCGAATTCTCCCGTTGAACCTTCTTTGGCGGGAAAGCCTGAGCTCGATCTGCCCCTCACGGAGGAACCCCGGGAATTCTTTGTCTCCCTGCTGGAGTCGGGCCGCATCAGTGAAAAGGATGTAGTTCGGGCCCGGGAACTCTCCGGACGTATTCGAAGTCAGTTACTCGAACTTTCCGAACAGACCTGGGTGGAGCGTGCCGGTTGCACCCTCCATGATCCAGAACGAGTATTACCCCAGCTGGATTTGTCTGCACAGTCGGCAATCTCTGCCCTGCTCACGGGGCTCACGGGTTTCGGGGTGACCCAGATCCACGTGTCCGTGCGCCAAGATCCTGTTCAAGGCAGGCTTTCTTTTGTAATCCAGGGACTGGATTCACCTCTGAAAGGCCAAGTGAGCAAACTTCGAACGGACATCGCCTCCTTCCTTCGTGTGATGTATGTGGTGTTTGAGGATGTTCGCTTCATCGATAAAGATGACCAAGTGAATGTGATGTTTTACTATGCAAACTAGTCAGAAACCTCCGGTTACCCTCGCAGTGCTCGATGATCATGGTCTCCTGGTGGACAGTATCTCGAGTTGGTTCGCTAGCAACGCCACTGACTTTGTTGTCACCGTTCAAGAAACCTCGTGGGTGCGCTGTCTAGCCAACCCCCAGTTCCCTGCACGTGTGGTGCTGATGGATTACCAGCTGGCCGAACCCGTTTCGATAGAGGCGCGTGTCCTCACCTGCAAAGCTGCCGGCGCCACGGTTGTCGTGATGAGCGCGCTCGGCGGGGACGAACTCGTTGACCGCATTGTGGGTGCTGGCGCAGATGCCTTTTTTGATAAGTCCACTTCGATGGCCGTTGTTGCAGCTCGGATTCGATCTTTGGTGGGCATGGATCCTCAGGGCAGCCCGTCACGAGACGGAAATGTGACTGCTCAACACGCCGAAGCGATCCTTCGCCCGCGCCTGAGCGCCGGCGAAGAACGCGCTCTTGTCTTGTATTCCCAAGGGTTAGCCACCAAAGAAGTGGCAGAGTCTATGAATGTTCAATTTGAGACGGCCAAAACGTACTTGAGAAAACGTACTTGAGAAGGGTGCGCGAGAAGTACGCTAGAGCAGGTAGACCCGCGTCCCGGCGGGCAGATTTGGTTCGGCGTGCAGCCGAGGATGGATATTTGACCTAATGGCCAAGCTTTACTTCCGTTATGGCGCGATGAACAGCGGCAAGAGCACAGCGATGCTCCAGGCTGCCTACAACTATGAGGAGCGTGGCCACTCGGTCATTCTCTCCAAGCCCGCAATCGACCAGAAGGGCGACATGGGCATTTTGTCCCGTGTGGGTATTACCCGTCGCTCTGACTTCGTCATTGCCGAAGAGAGCGACGTCTACGGCCTCTTTCAGCACGAGCGTGAAGAAGTTATCCGCAAGACAGGTGCTGACGTCAAGTGCTTCATGATCGATGAGGCTCAGTTCCTCACCGAGGCTCAGGTCGATGACCTCCTGCGTATTGCCTTGTTGGAAGACATTCCCGTGATGGCCTTTGGTATTCGCACCGACTTCCAGACAGTCGCCTTCCCCGGTTCTCGTCGTCTGCTCGAAATCGCCCACGAGATTGATGAGCTCAAAACTATCTGCCGCTGTGGTTCTAAGGCCATCTTCAATGCGCGCAAATATAACGAGCGTTTCATCTTCGATGGGGAGCAAGTTGCCATCGACGGTGTGGCCGTAAACTACGAGCCTCTCTGCGGTAACTGCTACCTCATTGAGAGCAACGGTATCCTCAACGCGGGACGCCGCCAGTGGCCTGTGGCATATTCCTTCGAACCTGACCCTGACTTCAGCTAGCACCGGTTCACTCGATATTCACCTTGGCCACTCCAGTGCAGCCGAGCGACTAGCTAGTGTTTAACCCATGAGAGTTTCTGTCATCGGCTGTGGTTATCTTGGCGCTGTGCATTCGGCAGCTATGGCAGACCTGGGGCATGAGGTCATTGCCGTCGATGTTGACGCGGAAAAAGTAGCAACTCTCAATGCTGGTGTTCCTCCTTTCTTTGAACCGGGGCTGCCAGAGATACTGTCCAGCTCACTAGCCACTGGTCGCTTGACCTTCACCACAGATGTCTCCTCTGTATCAGGCGCAACACTGCACTTCATTACGGTGGGAACACCACAGAGCGATGCACGAGGTGCCGCTGACCTTCGGTATGTCGACGCAGCTATTGATGCCCTCATTCCGTTTCTGGGGCCAGAGGATGTCGTGGTGGGCAAGAGCACCGTGCCTGTGGGAACAGCCGAGCGTTTAGCAGAGCGACTCCTTGCTGCAGGTTCGACTGCCACGGTGGTGTGGAACCCAGAGTTCCTGCGTGAAGGCTTTGCCGTGAAGGACACATTGACACCTGATCGTCTTGTTTTCGGGGTCGCTGAGGGGGCGGGACGCGATGCTGCACTACGTGCACTTCGCGAGGTGTATGCCACCGCAATTTCTGCCGGTGTGCCCGTCGTGGAGACGGATCTTGCCACCGCAGAGCTCGTGAAGACTGCAGCTAATGCTTTTTTGGCCACCAAGATTAGCTTCATCAATGCCATGAGCGAGATTGCGGAAGCCACGGGTGCGAACGTCTCAGAATTAGCAGACGCAATTGGCTATGACACCCGTATTGGGCGCCGTTTTCTCAACGCGGGCGTGGGATTTGGGGGTGGGTGCTTGCCGAAAGATATCCGTGCCTTCTCTGCTCGAGCGGAAGAACTGGGACTCGGAGATTCAGTGGCGTTCCTTGGCGAAGTGGACGCCATCAATCTGCGCCAGCGGCAGCGTGTGATTGACCGCGTCATTTCCGATGGCGGGGGAACCGACACTGGCCTCACCGTTGCCGTGTTGGGTCTTGCGTTCAAGCCACACTCAGATGATGTTCGTGACTCACCTGCACTAGATGTTGCACTCGGACTGGTTGCGGCTGGTGCAACTGTTGTGGCGTATGACCCCGAAGCGATGGGGGCAGCCCAGAAGAGATTCCCTGAACTTGTTGTTGCCCCAAACCTCGATCAAGCCTTACTCGATGCCGATATCGCTGTGTTGGTGACGGAGTGGCCTGAGTTTGTTCAGCTGGATCCACGGCGCGTGGGGGACCTCATGGCGTACAAACGCATTGTTGATGCCAGAAACGTGCTTGACCCTGCACAGTGGCGCGCTGAGGGCTTCCACTACAGCAGTTTGGGGCGACCCTAGCTGGAGCGTGAACGTCCGAGCTTTACTCGGACTTGGCTGACGAGTTCCTTGATTTCGCTTGAACGAAGTACCCACAGCGTTCCGATGTAGATACTGCCGAGAATCACGGCATAGATCACGCTTTCGATGATGGTCATCGCGAGGTTGTCGGTGTCAATATACGTAGCACTGAATTGGAGCATGAAGTAGCCAACAACCACCGTGGGAACGACCGCGAGTGCATATTTCAGGTGGCTCACGAAAACCCGCTTGCCCTCAATTCCGCCAATCTTGCG
>JBEGKV010000183.1:0-4335 GCA_041183925.1 Actinomycetota bacterium | reverse complement strand
ATTAGTGTGGGAGTTCATACCCATTGGACCTGGGCGATACAAGGCAATGACCGCGGAGATATCTTCAAAGCAGGTGGGCTTGAGCTGACGCAGCAGGGCTCTCATGGGGCCACCATCAAGTTGGAATACTCCTAGAGTGTCACCCCGGGAAAGCAAGTCATAAGTTGGCTGATCAAGGTCTAGATCAAGACCTTCGGGCTCAACAATAATTCCCCGATTATTTTTGATGTTGACCAAAGCATCTTGAATCACGGTGAGGTTACGCAGACCCAAAAAGTCCATTTTCAGGAGACCTAATGACTCACAAGGAGGCTGATCAAACTGGGTGATGATGGCGCCATCATCTTCACGCTTCATGATGGGGATGACATCCATCAGGGGTTCTGCGGACATAATCACACCCGCTGCGTGAACACCCCATTGTCTCTTGAGGTTTTCTATACCTTGAGCGGTAGCAAAAACAGTTTGAGCATCGACGTCGGATTCCAACACAGAACGAAAATCTGCAGCTTCTTTGTAACGAGTGGCTTGAGGATCCATGATTTCAGTCAAAGAAATGTCTTTACCCATGATTGCGGGCGGCATTGCCTTTGTGAGTTTCTCGCCCACCGAATAGGGCATCCCCAACACACGAGAAGCATCCTTAAGGGCTTGTTTAGCCTTGATCGTGCCATATGTGGATCTGAGCCACACGGTCATCGCCATATTTTTCTGTGACGTAACGGATTACTTCGCCGCGACGACGGTCGTCAAAGTCGACATCCACGTCGGGCATGGAAACACGTTCAGGGTTGAGGAAACGTTCAAAAATCAGCCCGTGATGGATGGGATCCAGTTCGGTGATCCCCATTGCATAGGAGGCAAGCGATCCCGCAGCCGAACCACGGCCAGGACCAACACGGATTCCTTGGTTTCTTGCCCAAGCAATGAAGTCGGCTACAACGAGGAAGTATCCCGGGAAACCCATCTGAATGATGACATCAACTTCATATTTCGCTTGTGCAACGTGTGCCTCAGAGACGCCTTGAGGGAAACGTCTGGCCAAACCTGCATCAACTTCCTTGGCAAACCAGGTCGCTTCCGTCTCCCCTGCGGGGACTGGGAAGCGAGGCATCAGGTCTCGCTTCGTGAAACTGGTTTCACAACGCTCTGCTATGAGCAAGGTGTTGTCACAGGCCTCTGGATATTCTGCAAAGAGGCGTCGCATTTCTGCCGCTGATTTGAGATAAAACTCATTGGATTCAAACTTGAATCGATTGGGATCATCCAGGGTGGAGCCTGACTGTACACACAGCAGTGCAGCGTGTGCGTCAGAATCGTGGGCATGCGTGTAGTGCAGGTCGTTCGTCGCTACCAGGGGCAACCCGAGATCTTTGGAAAGCTTGATGAGGTCGCTGACAACTCGACGCTCAATATCGAGACCGTGGTCCATGATTTCGACAAAGAAGTTTTCTTTTCCGAAAATATCCCTGAATTCTGCTGCTGCCGCACGTGCTTCTGCATATTGACCAATACGAAGGCGCGTCTGAATTTCACCACCGGGACATCCCGTGGTGGCAATCAGCCCTTTCCCGTACGTGTTGAGCAAATCGCGGTCCATGCGGGGCTTGAAGTAGTACCCCTCGAGTGAAGCCAGAGAAGACATTTTAAAGAGGTTATGCATTCCCTCTGTAGATGACGAAAGCAACGTCATGTGGGTGTAGGCGCCACCACCTGAAACGTCATCATCTCCTCCGTTGTTCCAGCGGATACGTGTTTTGTCAGAACGGTGTGTACCTGGAGTGAGATAAGCCTCAGTACCGATGATGGGCTTGATACCCGCGTCTGTCGCCGTATTCCAAAAGTCATACGCGCCAAACATGTTGCCATGGTCAGTGATGGCAATGAGTGAACGTGGAGATGAACGAATGAATCGTTTTCTTTCGCCATCTTCACTCCAGTTTCGTCAAGCTCACAGAGTTCAATTCTATGGTCTGCGAGGCAGCAGACACAGCACCAAACCCACCAGTCCAACAAGAGAAAGGAGCCATTCGAGAGGTCGCCCCAAGCTCATCGCAGGGGTGATCGTCGTACTCAGCGGCACATTGTCAAGCATTGCTCCGGGTTCATAGGCTGGAATGCTATCCAGAGTCTCCCCTGTGGGTGAAATGATGGCCGAAGTTCCTACCGTGGAGATATTGACAACCGAACGACCCGTTTCTATTGCGCGCAATCGCGCGATAGAGAGCTGTTGCAAGTTTTCTGAGGTCTTACCAAAATCAGCATTGTTTGTTTGAGCAAGGATGACCTGAGCTCCCCCAGCAATCATCTCGTACGCCTGCTGGTCATCTGTAATGTCGAAACAGATGGAAATTCCTGCAGGCGTGCCGCCAATATCGACAACGTTAGACCGTGTTCCGAAGGAATAGTCTCTCGTTACTAAGTCCACAAGGTCAGGTTGAAAGGTTCTCCACAAAGATCTATTGGGCATGTATTCCGCAAACGGTACGGGGTGAATCTTGTCGTATTGCCCCTGTATCGAATCAGTCCAGACGATGGACGAGTTGAAGTATTCATCTTGTTCGTTCGTGGTGATGACACCCGTAACCAGGGGTGCCCCCATGCGCTCAGACACGGCTGTCAATGTTTGTGAAATCAGCGAGGACTCAGCAGGAGAAATATCTGTTGCATTTTCAGGCCAGACAACCATGTCGATATCTTCACCAGCGAAGGGCAAGGTTCCCGAAACATGATCTTGGAATATTTCACCAGGGTAATGATCATCAAAAAGTCCTGCTTTTGAATTTCCTTGCACAGCAAGAATCCTGGAGTATCCCGTCTCAGCGATAGCAAAAGTCGGAAAAACGATCATCACCACAAGGAGTACACCCGGAATAAGCAGGAGCTTTAACTCTCGTTCACGCAGGATTTGAAAAACTACAGCAGTTACAACGACAACGAGAAAGCTCAATCCGGCGGTTCCCACCCATGCCACATCATGAGCAAAAAAACTTTGTGACTGTGCCTGAGCGATCCGCCCCCAAGAGAATCCGCCGTAAGGCCACACACTTGTAATGCCCTCTCGAAGAACCCACAAGCCAGCTATAACGATGCTGACTAGACCTACCCGCCCCCACCTGGAGGGCCAACGAAGTCCTCCACGATTGAGCACCAGAGAGATGAGTCCCGTACCCAGACCGAAGAAAATCGCTTGCAGAAGACCAAGCGCCAGCCACGGAACAGGCCCTAGATAGAGCGTGAGCCAGTTGATAAGCGTGAGCCAGAAGGTTGCTCCTGCGAGTGTGCCGAGAAGGACGCTCATCCAAAACGTGCGCCCTAAAACGGACCACAACAGAAGAAATACTCCCAGAAATGACAGTGGCCACAGGTTCAAGGCGGGAAAAGCTCCGTGCAGGACTAACCCCGCCAATGCGGCTAAGGGAAACGCCAACCACAGTCTGAGCTTGGTCATTAGTTCACCGTGGAATAGGCGACGATACCGCGGCGAACAGAGTCTAAAGCGAGTCGAGCTGTTTTCTGGAGTTGACCAGTAGTTACCTGTGACAGCTGATCCAGGAGATCAATGGTTTGTTTTGCCCATCTGACAAAGTCTCCTGCTGGCATATCTGCGTCGAACAGGACATCGTCTAAGCGTGCACCCTTAGCCCATTTGTGCATGGCAAGACAGAGCCCTGTAGCTAATGGATTGGTTCCAGGCAGTTTGTGAAAATTTTCTAATTCTTCGAGATCAGACCAGAGCGACTGTGTTTCGTGGAGGGCATCAATAAACGCCCCCCTCGGCAAATAACGCTCGTTGATCACGCCTTCTTCTCGTCGTGGTTCGAAAACAATGGCGCAGGCCATGGCGGCTAGCCCTGGCGCATCTAATGTTTCCCACAATGTGAGACGAATACTCTCGGCAATTAACAGGTCACGTTCCCCATAAATCTTGCCGAGAGATTCACCCTTCGGGGTGAGTGAAAATTCCTCACCCTGCGGGTCTTTCATGAGGTAGTCCATATCAACCAAGACGTCACAAACACGATCGAAAATACGTGCTACCGCCCCCGTGCGGGTGTTGATTTGTTGAACTAATTTGTCAATCTCACGCTTGAGACGCCACCACCTCTCAGCCCAGCGTGCGTGCTGTTCGCGGTCGGGACAATGATGGCAAGAATGAGATTTCATCTGCTTGCGCAAGGCAGTAAGTTGAGTGCTTCGTTTTTCTTTGGCTGCACGGGAGCCAGCTTCCGTTTGCTTCTCGAGATCAGTGAGCTGACGACGAAGAGCAGCATATTCGGGAAAATCGCCGAGATGACATCGCATCGGTTCGGCATAACCTTCCAATGTTGCTTC
>JBEGKV010000182.1:0-4551 GCA_041183925.1 Actinomycetota bacterium | reverse complement strand
CTCCGCCCATTCGTCACGCGAGATTTCCACAAAGGGGGTCGTGTGTACCGCGAGGGGGGTGGTCGGCTCACTCTTCACCTCCCCATTCTGCCCTACACCTACACCTGCTCCCAGCCGTACGTGGACTAAACTTGGATATATGTGTGGAATCGTGGGTTATGTAGGTAAGCAGGACACAATTGCTGTCCTAATGGGGGGCCTTAAGCGACAGGAGTACCGCGGATACGACTCCGCCGGTATCGCCATCCTGACGGAGCAGGGCACGATTGAGACGGCGAAGAAGGCTGGAAAGCTTCAAGCACTCGTTGATTTACTCAAGACCAGCCCCGTTTCTCCCGGTCACACCGGTATTGGTCACACCCGCTGGGCCACCCACGGTGGACCCACCGATGTGAATGCACACCCCCACCTAGGTGACGGCGGCAAACTTGCCCTCATTCACAACGGCATTATTGAAAACTTTGCAGAAATCAAGGCAGAACTTCTGGCCAAGGGCTACGAATTCGAGTCCGAGACAGACACCGCCGTGGCTGCAGTTCTTCTGGGTGATGCCTATGCGCAGGTGGGTGACCTGCGCGAAGCCATGCGCTTGATTGTCAACCGTCTCGAGGGTGCCTTCACCCTCCTCGCCGTGCACACCGATGCCCCCCACCTCATCGTTGCCGCCCGACACAACTCACCGTTGGTGATTGGTCTGGGCGAGGGAGAAAACTTCCTCGGCTCTGACGTTGCTGCGTTTGTGGAGTACACCCAGCGTGCTGCGGCTGTAGGTCAAGACCAGGTTGTCGCGATCACTCCGGATACGGTGGAGGTCACTGACTTCGACGGCAACCCTGTTGCCATCGAAGAGTATGAAATCGCCTGGGATGCCTCTGCATCTGACAAGGGCGGCTGGTCTTCGTTCATGGCGAAGGAAATCACCGAAAACCCAGATGCCGTGGCCAACACGGTGCGCGGCCGTGTCGTCGACGGTCTGGTTGACGTTCCTGAACTCACCGAACTCGGTGACGAGATACTCAACGGCATTAACCGCATTACTATGCGGGCATGGTCGGGTCCTATGCCATCGAGCAGTGGGCACGTATTCCGGTTGAGGTTCAACTCAGCCACGAGTTCCGTTACCGCGACCCTGTGATTACCCCCGAAACCTTGGTGATCTCCATCAGCCAGTCCGGTGAAACCATGGACACCCTTATGGCGGTCAAATATGCCCGCGAACAGGGTGCCCGCACAATTTCTGTCTGTAACACGCAAGGTGCGACGATTCCCCGTGAATCAGATGCCGTGGTCTACACCCACGCAGGTCCCGAGGTCGCTGTGGCCTCCACGAAGGCATTCGTAGCTCAGATCACTGCGCTGTATTTGATTGGTCTCCACATTGCTCGTTCGAAGAAGACCGTCGACGAGAAGGAACTGCGCCGTTTAGCAACGGACCTCCAGGCGTTGCCTGCGAAGGTCACCAAGGTATTGGAAACCGGCGAAAAGATTGCTCAACTGGCCAAGTGGATGAGTGACACCCCCTCGGTACTGTTCCTCGGCCGTCACGTCGGTTACCCCATCGCCCTCGAGGGTGCCCTCAAGCTCAAGGAACTTGCCTACATTCACGCGGAAGGCTTTGCAGCCGGTGAACTCAAGCACGGACCTATTGCGTTGATCGACCACGGCCAGCCCGTGTTCGTTATCGTTCCCAGCCCCCGCGGTTCAGCACTGATCCACTCCAAGGTTGTCTCGAACATCCAAGAGATTCGTGCTCGTGGTGCTCGCGTCATTGCCATTGCCGAACAGGGCGATGTTTCTGTACTTCCTTATGCGGACGAGGTCATCCAGATTCCGTTGGCTGACCCCATGTTTGAACCCATCCTCGCTGTGGTGCCTCTCCAGATCTTCGCCATGGAACTGGCAGACGCCAAGGGCTTGGATGTTGACCAGCCACGCAACCTGGCCAAGTCGGTCACGGTCGAATAGCCACTCATGATTGTGGGAGTGGGGGTCGACATCGTCGACATCGCTCGCTTCACGCGGGCCCTTGAGCGCACCCCAAAACTCTCCGAGCGCCTTTTTACCGAAGTGGAGCGCACGCTTCCTGTGGCTTCCCTGGCCGGGCGCTTCGCTGCCAAAGAAGCCCTCATCAAAGCTTTCGGCGGTTCTGGGTCGATGACCTGGCACGAGATGGCCGTGGTGAAAGACGAGCTGGGGAAACCGTCTTTTGAGTTGAGCGGGGCAGCGGCAGAGATGGCATCCAGCAAGGGCGTCTCCTCCGTGCAACTTTCCATCTCGCACGATGCCAATGCCGCGGTTGCCTTTGTTGTTGCCGAAGGTAGCGTCACGGAAGGCGGTGCCGCATGAGTCACACACCATTCCGGATCGCCCGCGTGAACACGGACGCGATTGCCGCGAACGTGAAGCAGGTCTTCGAGATCACCGGCGTCGATGATGTTCTGGTCGTTGTCAAAGCCAACGCCTATGGCCATGGCGCCGTGCGCGCAGCTCGCGCTGCGCTCGCTGGCGGCGCCACCTTCCTCGGCACGGCCGACATTGACGAGGCTCTCGAGCTGCGTGCGGCAGGGATCACCGCCCCGATTCTGTCCTGGATTCACGCACCCGATGAAGACTTCGAAGACGCGCTCGCCGCAGGGATAACGCTCGGCGCTGTCTCGGTGGCGCAGTTGAACACGATTGCTGCCGCCGGCCGCAAGCTGGGTGTGCTGCCGGCCGTTCACCTCAAGATTGATACGGGCCTGAGCCGTAATGGTGCCAGCCCTGCCGAATGGACTTCCTTTTTCACTGCAGCTTCTGAGCTTCACCACCGCGGGGAACTCAACGTGGAGGGCGTGATGAGTCACCTCTCCAACACCAGCCCGGAAGATGATCTCGAGCAGCTGCGCGTGTTCCAGGTGGGCATTGCAGAACTTGCAGATGCGGGACTCGAACCACAGTATGTGCACCTCGCCGCCAGCTTGGCTGCGCTCACTTTGCCCCAGACCCGCTTCAATATGGTGCGCACCGGCATTGCCGCCTATGGCATAGCCCCCACAGAAGAATTACGCCCCGAACAGTTCGGCTTGACTCCGGCGATGACACTGGAATCCCAGGTTGTCGCTGTTCGACGAGTCCCGATGGATACCGGCGTAAGTTATGGCTACCTGCATCGCACGGACACCGAGAGCACGCTGGCCCTCATTCCGCTGGGCTATGGCGATGGCATCAACCGGGACGCGTCCTCGAACGGTCCCGTGGTCATCAACGGCACGAACTATGCCGTTGCGGGACGCATTGCCATGGACCAGTTTGTGGTCAACGTGGGTGACGACAACGTGCAGGTCGGCGACATGGTCGTTCTGTTCGGTGACCCCGCCCAGGGGCCAACTCGATTGCGTACGAAATTGTCACCCGCCTGATCGGTACTCGTCTGGAATACGAGTACGTAGGACAAGTCTGATGTTGGGCGTTCGCGCCATCTCGACTCCTGAGCAGATGCACGAACTGGGTCTTGAACTAGGCGCAGAACTGCGTGCCGGAGATGTCCTGGTTCTGACGGGCCCGTTAGGTGCGGGAAAAACAACACTCACCCGCGGCATCGGCGAAGGCCTCGGTGTGCGGGGACCGGTGACCAGCCCAACATTCGTTCTGGCTCGCACCCACCCCAGCCTGGTGGACGGACCACCCCTGGTTCATGTCGATGCGTATCGCCTCACTAGCGCCGTCGAACTCGATGATCTTGATATTGACTTCCCCCACAGCGTGGTTGTGGTCGAGTGGGGTGCCGGCATGGTCGAAGACCTTGTTGACTCGTGGCTGGACGTCGTCATTGAGCGGCCGGAGGGCGCCAATGCCGGTGAGCTCGGTGACGAACTTGTCGAGCCCCGCACCGTCACCTTGACCGGCCATGGCCCGCGCTGGAGTGCGTAGGGTGGAACCTATGATCTTGGCCATTGACACCTCGGCCGGAACCAGCGTTGCGCTGGTTGCCGGCGGTGTGGTGTTGGCTTCTCGTGACACCGCAGACACCATGCGTCACGCAGAGATCGTGGGACCATTCATTGACCAGGTCCTCACGGAAGCGGCGGTTCCCGCCAGCGCCGTCACCCACGTTGCTGCGGGCATGGGACCTGGACCGTTCACGGGCTTGCGGGTCGGCATTGCCGCCGCGGATGCGTTCGCCTTTGGTGCGGGAGCCGTTCTCTTGCCGATGTATAGCCACGGGGCAATCGCACTCGAGTTCTTAGAAGATGATCGGGAGAACAATCTCATCATTACGACCGACGCACGGCGCAAGGAGCAGTTCGTCAGCTTCTATAACGGCCTCGATAACGCCGGCTGCCCCATCCTGGGCCATGGCCCTGCTCTGCAGAAGCCTGATGAATTCAATGCCACTGACAGTGGTGTTGTTCATGCCATCGAAGTTCACGCCTCGTGGCTGGGTGTTCTTGCCCACCGGATGCTTGCTGCCGGACATGCGTTCCTGCCGGCTGAGGCGGTCTATCTGCGCTCGCCGGATATCACCCTGTCGAACGGGCCCAAGCGGGTTGTTCAGCCGCGCAGTGGACAACA
>JBEGKV010000181.1:0-2689 GCA_041183925.1 Actinomycetota bacterium | reverse complement strand
ACCCACCAGTCGTGAGACAGAGAACTTCTCCCCATATTCACTCATGTCGATACGAATCATGGCTTTCTCGTCGTCGAAGAGATATTCCGCGAGTGCCTTCGCCAGCTCCGTCTTTCCCACACCAGTCGGCCCTAAGAACAGGAACGAGCCGGTGGGGCGGTCGGGATCAGAGATTCCTGCGCGTGAACGACGGACTGATTCCGAGACGGCCTGGACGGCCTTCTTCTGACCAATCAGTCGGCGGCCAATTTCGCCTTCCAAGTTGAGAAGCTTTTCAGTCTCACCCTTGGTGAGACGATCAACTGGAATACCGGTCCAGGCTGCAATGACAGAGGCAATGTCGTCACTCGTGACTTGGTCATTGACCATGCGTTCGACATCTGAGTTCAGTTCTGCAGTCTCTGCTGCGGCAAGCTGGCGCTCAAGCTCAGGGATTTCAGCATAGAGAAGGCGGCTAGCCTGTTCGAGTTGTCCTTCGCGCTGAGCACGCTCAGCTTGGATACGGGCAGCATCCAGCTTCGTCTTCATTTCACCCACGCGGTTCAACGCGCTGCGCTCGTTCTCCCAGCGCTCTTCAAGTGCTTCGAGGCGGCCAGTGCGCTCGGCCATATCTTCACGCAGTTTGACCAGGCGTGCCTTCGAGGCATCATCCTTTTCCTTCTTGAGGGCGAGTTCTTCGAGCTTGAGGCGGTCAACACTTCGACGCAGCTCATCGATCTCAACCGGAGCCGAGTCGATTTCCATGCGCAGTCTGCTTGCTGCTTCATCGATGAGGTCAATGGCCTTATCGGGAAGCTGGCGGTTAGTGATGTAACGGTTGGAGAGTGCGGCGGCGGCAACGAGGGCGTTGTCGGCAATCGCCACCTTGTGGTGTGCTTCGTAGCGTTCTTTCAGTCCACGCAAGATTGCAATGGTGTCTTCAACGCTGGGCTCTCCTACGAAGACTTGTTGGAAGCGGCGCTCCAGCGCTGCGTCTTTTTCAATGAACTCACGATATTCATCCAGTGTCGTCGCGCCGATCAGGCGCAGCTCACCGCGAGCCAGCATGGGCTTGAGCATGTTGGCGGCTGCGACGGAGCCTTCCCCGCCACCAGCCCCCATCAGGGTGTGGAGTTCATCGATAAAGGTAATGATCTGACCGTCTGAGTCATTAATTTCTTTGAGAACAGCCTTGAGGCGTTCTTCAAATTCACCCCGATACTTGGCCCCGGCAATCAGGGCAGAGATGTCGAGGGAAACAAGTTGTTTTCCTTTGAGGCTGTCGGCGACGTCACCGGCGACAATGCGCTGAGCGAGTCCTTCCACGACAGCAGTTTTTCCCACGCCTGGTTCACCGATCAGGACGGGGTTGTTCTTGGTGCGACGAGTGAGCACCTGGCTGACTCGACGAATTTCCGCATCGCGACCGATGACGGGGTCGAGCTTGCCGCTCTTTGCAATTTCGGTGAGGTTGACACCGTAAAGCTCGAGCGCGCTCTGTTGTTCTTGCTGCGGCTCTTGTTGCATGTAATTCAGTCTCCTTGTGTGGATGTCACCGCTCGACAAAGTTGAGCGGTGATGACTCAAGTTTACCTGAAAGTACCATGAATAACTAGGGCTCCAGGACTGTGAGAATGCTGTGAACTACGCCTTGATTGAGCGGGTAACCGTGAACTTGGGTGTGCGCTTCACTTCCAGTGTTTCCCCCACCAGATCGCGCAGGACCGGCTTGTACCCGAGGTGGCTATTTGCCACGACCCAGAGCTCTCCGCCTGGCTTGAGCACACGGCCAGCTTCAGCAAAAAGCCTCACGCTGGTATCTGAATGCACTGCTGCGCCCGAGTGGAACGGAGGGTTGAACAGAATCAGATCTGCTGAAGCATCAGGCTGGGAAGCCAGCCCGTCGTCACGGACAACCTCAACCCTGTCGCCTAGGCCATTAGCTTCTAATGTTGCCGCTGCGGATGCCACAGCAGCCGACGATTGGTCGCTCGCGATGACGGTGGCTGCGTGGCGAAGCCGCGCGATAGCCACGGCAAGCAAACCAGAGCCGCAACCAAAGTCAATGATGCGGGTGGCATCCTGTGGGGTCTGATCAAGAACCGCGAGAAGTTCCCGTGTTCCAATATCAAGATTGATTCCGGAAAAGACTCCGCCGTGTGCACAAACAGTCATGTCGATCACGTCATAGCGCTTGGATTTGGGCCACGATGTGAGGGCCTCAAGTGCGACCTCAGCCTGGGGTTCTTTGACACGTAAGACTCGGCTCTTCTGCACAGCAAGGCTGGCCACAACCATACCAAAGTACTGCTTAGCACTCCATTGATCCAACTGATCGAGGGAGCGGGGCAAACGCATCGCCACGATGCGTGCATCTCGGACAAGCTCTGGGTCCAGGCCATGGAGGGTAAAACCGGTAATCGAGAGCTCGGTGGCATTGTTTTCCAAGGCAAGCTCACCTGAGCGGGCATCCTGGTGAACGCGAACACTGGTGAACCCCAGATCAGCAATGGCCGCCAGAGTGATGGCGCCATAGTTGTCACCTATGACAACGAGCCCCGCCTCGAGCAAACTGGGATCGGCCTCTACTTCATGTTGGAGCTCGGACAATAGCAAACGATCTGCTGCATCACTGGCCAGAAGTTCAGGGGACTCAAGATCCGGAAAGCGTCGAAGGGATTCAAAAGGAAAAGTGCTCATCCCTTGAGAC
>JBEGKV010000180.1:0-3959 GCA_041183925.1 Actinomycetota bacterium | reverse complement strand
TCTGGACTATCTCACTGGTGGTTCTGGTTGTTATCGCCGTGCTGTCGCTGGGATGGCGCACGAAGCACGCTGCCACCGCTTAAGATTGACGAGTGCCTACACGTCTCTCACACCTCTTTCTCCGTACGCTGCGCGAAGACCCTGCTGAAGCAGAAGTAACTAGCCACAAGCTGTTGCTTCGTGCAGGCTACATTCGCCGTCAAGCTCCTGGAGTGTTCGCCTGGTTGCCGCTGGGTCTGCGTGTGAAAGCCAAGGTCGAACAGATCATCCGTGAAGAGATGACAGCAGCGGGTGCGCAGGAAGTGCACTTCCCTGCGCTGCTGCCCAAGGAACCCTATGAGGTCACCGGTCGGTGGACCGAATATGGCGATGGCATCTTCCGCCTCAAGGACCGTAAAGACGCGGACTACCTGCTGGCCCCCACCCACGAAGAGGTATTTACCCTTCTGGTGAAGGACCTCTACAACTCCTATAAAGATCTTCCTGTATGCCTGTATCAAATTCAGGACAAGTACCGCGATGAAGCACGTCCTCGCGCAGGTCTCCTGCGTGGACGTGAATTCACCATGAAGGACGCCTACTCCTTCGACGTCACCGACGAAGGCCTCGCGCTGAGCTACCAGGCGCAGCGTGATGCCTACGAGCGCATCTTTACCCGTCTCGGTTTGGATTACGTCATTGTGAAGGCAGATGCCGGTGCAATGGGTGGTTCACGTTCGGAAGAATTCCTGCACCCCACGGAAGTTGGCGAAGACTCCTTCGTGCGCTCGGCAGGTGGCTACACCGCCAACATTGAAGCATTTACCACTGTTGTTCCCGCTTCGATTCCGATTGAAGGACAACCCGCAGCGCGTGTCTTTGATTCGCCCAACACCCCCACCATTGACACGCTTGTTGAGCACCTCAACGCCACAGAGCCTCGCTCCGATGGGCGTCAGTGGACCGCAGCAGACACACTCAAGAACGTTGTTCTGGCACTAACTCACCTCGATGGCACCCGTGAACTGATTTCTATCGGTCTGCCCGGTGATCGTGACGTGGAGCTTGCCCGTGTGGAAGTCGCTTTTGCACCCGCTGCGGTTGAAGCAGCAACCGAAGAAGACTTTGCCAAGAACAAGACTCTCGTCAAGGGCTACATCGGCCCCTGGTCTGAGAAGGGCGCTGTTCTCGGTGCTGAGGGAACCTCGAAGATTCGTTATTTCGTGGACCCGCGCGTTGTCGAAGGTTCTGCCTGGGTGACCGGCGCCAACCTCGACCAAAAGCACGTTCTCAATGTGGTTGCAGGTCGCGATTTCATCGCTGATGGAGTTGTGGAAGCCTCAGATGTTCGCGCAGGAGACCCCGCCCCAGACGGTTCTGGTCCGGTTGAAATTGCTCGCGGAATGGAAATCGGTCACGTATTCCAGTTGGGTCGCAAGTATGCCGAAGCGCTGGGACTCAAAGTTCTCGATGAAAATGGCAAGCTCGTCACCGTCACCATGGGTTCCTATGGCATCGGTGTGACCCGCATCCTCGCGGTCATTGCCGAGACCAATAACGATGAGAAGGGTCTCATCTGGCCTGCCAATGTCTCGCCGTTCGATATTCACGTCATTGCCACCGGCAAGGATGAGGAAGTCTTCCAAGCGGCTGAGAAGATCGTGGCCGAGCTTGAAGATGCTCGCTATGACGTGCTCTATGACGATCGACCCAAGGTTTCCCCTGGTGTGAAGTTCGGCGATGCTGAACTCATCGGTGTTCCCACGATTGTCATTGTGGGCAAGGGTTTGGCTGACGGTGTCGTCGAGCTGTGGGATCGCCGTAGCAACGAGCGCACCAGCGTTCCTGTTTCTGACCTGCTGAAGCACCTCAACTAGTCATACTTTTTCATTGACCACGCTCCTTCCGGGGGAGCGCGGTTCCATCACGCCCGCAGGTCGGGTAACCTAGTAGTTCTGCGCCGGGAGGCGTGGGATTACAGGTGCGAATATAGGAGGCCCCCAGTGGACATCGATCTCAGAGTTTTGAAGCTCATGGAATCAGAGAAGGGTATTCCCTTCGATGAGCTGGTTGAAATTATCGAAGCAGCCATCCTCACCGCCTACCAGAAGCACATGATTCAGGCTGAACCTCGTGTTGCTCCTGTGAAGAACCCCAAGAGCGCAACCGGTCTCGGTGGTGGTGCAGGTTCTGCAGACACCGACACTCCTCGGGCACCTCGCGTAGCACCTGAGCTCCCGGAAGCCCGTGTTGAGTTGGACCGTAAGAGCGGTATCGTCACCATTTATGTTCCTGAAAAGGACGACGAGGGTGTCCTCATTGGGGAAGCTGTCGCTACCCCTGATGACTTCGGACGCATTGCTGCCTTCGCAGCCAAGCAGGTCATCAACCAGCGTCTGCGCGACATTGCAGATGAAGCCGTTATATTGCAGATGAAGCCGTTATTGGTGAATTCAAGGGCCGTGAAGGCGACATCGTCTCCGGTGTGATTCAGCAGGGACAAAACCCCCGCATGGTCTTCATCGACCTCGGCACGGTGGAAGCTGTCATGCCTCCTGAAGAGCAGGTTCCAGGTGAGGATTACTCGCACGGAAACCGTATTCGTGTGTATGTCACCGCGGTGACCCGCGGAACCAAGGGCCCTCAGGTGACTGTTTCACGCACCCACCCTCAGCTCGTGCGCAAGCTCTTCACGATGGAAGTTCCTGAAATTCAGAGCGGCCTTGTCGAAATCGTTGCGTTGGCCCGCGAAGCGGGACACCGCACCAAGATTGCGGTCAAGGCAACTGATCCTGCGATTAACGCCAAGGGTGCCTGCATCGGTGAGCTTGGTCGACGCGTTCGCGCCGTGACCGAGGAGCTCAACGAAGAGAAAATCGACATTGTCGACTACTCCGCAGACCTCCCCACCTTCGTGTCGAACGCCCTCTCACCGGCAAAGGTGTCCAGCGCATTCGTTCTCGATGCTGCAACAAAGGCTGTTCGCGCCCTCGTTCCCGACTACCAGCTCTCGCTGGCCATCGGTAAGGAAGGTCAGAACGCTCGTCTGGCAGCTAAGCTCACCGGCGCCAAGATTGACATCCAGCCTGACTCCGTTATGGACGAAGACTAGGCAGCACCGCACGGCGGGGACCCCCGCCGAGGCATTGCTGGGGTATCATGGAACCTGTAAGGACGTGCATCGGCTGCCGTCAACCCTCTGATAAGTCCGCTTTGTTGCGAGTTATCGCTGTTGATGGCCGTGTTGAACCTGATATTTCCGGTTCGGCGCCAGGCCGCGGTGCGTGGCTACACCCCACACCAGAGTGTTGCAATGAAGCAGTGAAGCGCCGAGCTTTCGGGCGGGCACTTCGCACAGAAATTACTAACACTGACACCATCACACAAAGGCTGAACGGCTAATGGACAACTAATGAGCGGCTCGAAATGAGTTCCGTCCGTAAGTAATGGTCTGGTCCTGTTGTTAACAGGGCTCAGGCCCTAAGACAGGAGAATTGTGGCTGCCAAACCACGCGTACACGAAGTTGCTGCCGAATACGGCATCGACAGCAAGCTTGCTCTAGCCAAGCTGAAAGATCTCGGTGAGTTCGTTAAGGGACCATCGTCAACCATTGAGCCTCCCGTAGCGCGCAAGCTACGTAACGCACTCGAAGCGGAAGGCATGAAGCCTGTCCCTGCTGGTGAAGCAGCTCCAGCTGCCAAGGCGCCTGCGAAAGCAGCACCTGCACCCGCTGCTGACGTTCCTGCTGCACCCGCCGCGCCCACTCCTGGCCCCAAGCCAGTAGTTGAAGCTCCGGTAGCTGCAGAACCTGCGCCTGTCGAAAAGGCTGACAAGCCAGCAGCCGAGAGCGGCGACGCCGCTCCCAAGGCTTCAGGTGGCGCTCGTCCCGGAAACAACCCCTTTGCTTCGGCGCAGGGTATGGGAACCCGCCCCGCGGGTGCTCCTCGCCCCGGAAACAACCCTTTCGCTTCTGCTCAGG
>JBEGKV010000179.1:0-3824 GCA_041183925.1 Actinomycetota bacterium | reverse complement strand
AGCCAGAATGCGGTGGCAGGGCACAATGATCGGCACGGGGTTGGCGCCCACAGCACCGCCCACGGCGCGGGCAGCCTTCGGGTTGCCCGCCCGGGCGGCAAGGTCGCCGTAGGAGGCGTGAGCGCCATAGGGAATGTTGAGAAGTTCATGCCAGATGGCTTGCTGGAATTCAGTACCCACGAGCTTGACCGGAATATCAAAGTCTGTGCGTGTGCCGGCAAAGTATTCACCCAGTTCGCGGGTGGCCTGTTCAATGACGGCGTCAGGTGAACCTGGTCGGCCACCGTGTTGGAGCCTGCCGTGGGGTGAACCTTCCACGCCCTCAATACTCAGATATGTGATGGCTTCTCCGTCGCTGGTGAGCTCTATGCGTCCCAGCGGGGAATCAATCGTGGCAAAAGTAGAGGTCATAGGTATAAAGATAATGGGGCTGCTACCGCACGCGATAGCAGCCCCATCGGGGATAGGATCTGACGGATCTCCACAAACTCCTTGGGACCAATCGTCAACGGTGGCGCGAGCTGAACGACGGGGTCTCCGCGGTCATCTGCGCGGCAGAACAGGCCTGCGTCATAGAGTGCCTTGGAGAGGAACCCGCGCAGCAGACGTTCAGACTCGTCATCGTTGAAGGTTTCCTTGGTTGCCTTGTCCTTGACCAGTTCGATGGCGAAGAAGTAACCGTCGCCACGGACGTCACCGACGATGGGGATGTCGAGCAACTTCTCCAGTTCCTTGCGGAAGATGGGGGAGTTGGCGCGCACGTTCTCGTTGAGCTTTTCCTCTTCGAAAATGTTGAGGTTCTCGAGAGCAACAGCAGCTGACACGGGGTGACCGGCGAAGGTGTACCCGTGGGGGAAGTAGTTGGTTCCCTTGGAGAAAGGCTCATAAATCTTGTCCGAAATGATGGTCGCACCGATGGGGGAATACCCACTGGTCATCCCCTTGGCGCAGGTGATCATGTCGGGGACATAGCCATAGGCGTTGCAGGCAAACATTTCACCGATACGCCCAAACGCACAGATTACTTCGTCGCTGACCATGAGCACATCGTGCTTGTCGCAGATTTCGCGCACACGCTGCATGTATCCGGGGGGTGGTGCAAAGGCGCCACCAGAGTTCTGAACGGGCTCGAGGAATACGGCCGCGACAGTGTCGGGGCCTTCGAACTCGATCATTTCTTCAATGCGGTTAGCTGCCCACTGACCAAATGCATAGAGGTCATCTTGGTGCTGCTCAGCACGGTAGAAGTTGGTGTTGGGCACGCGGAAGGTGCTGGGCACCAGGGGTTCAAACATTTCCTTCATGGCAGGAATACCCGTGATGGAGAGTGCACCCATCATCTTCCAGTACTGCTTGGCCAGCTTGAAGGCTGTTTCCACAGCTTCACCACCACCGGTGGAGAAGAAGACCTTGTTGAGATCACCCGGGGCGTAGTCAGCTAGTCGGTCTGCGAGCTCAATGGCAGAAGGGTGGGCATAGGACCAGATGGGGAAGAAAGCGAGTTCTTCTGCTTGCTTAGCGGCAGCTTCGGCGAGACGCTTACGGCCGTGACCTGCCTGCACCACGAACAAACCTGAGAGGCCATCGATGTAGCTCTTGCCCTGGATGTCGGTGATCATGTGACCATCACCCTTGACAATGATGGGCACACCGTTTTCGTGCATCACCGACTGGCGAGTGAAGTGCATCCAGAGGTGGTCGCTGGCCTTCTTCTGGAGGTCAGCGTTGTCATACTTCGGGGCTGAGGATGCAGCTGCAGGCTCAGTGACGAGGTGGGTAGGAGCTACCACGTGCTCGGCAGCTTTCTTTGTCTTCTTGGAAGTGAATAGCGGCATTTTTATCGCGTTCCCCAGTTATACAACTGCTTGTGCAGCTTGAGATAGACAAACGTTTCGGTTGAAACGACGCCCTCAAGCTTGCGGATTTGCTCGTTGAGCAAAGTAATCAAATCTTCGTCGGACTCGCAGACGACTTCGGCCATGATGTCGAAGGATCCTGCCGTGAGGACCACATAATCCACCGAGGGCATCGACGCGAGCTTGTCCGCAATCGCGCGAGTATCGCCCGAGCAGCGCAGGCCAATCATGGCCTGGCGGTAGAAGCCCAGTTGCATAGGGTCGGTCACTGCAACAACCTGCATGACGCCGGCATCGGTGAGTTTCTGCACGCGTTGACGCACAGCCGCTTCGGAGAGACCTACCGCCTTGCCAATTTCTGCATAGGAACGGCGGCCATCTTCCTGCAGCTGTTCGATGATTGCTTTCGACACATCATCAAGCTGTGCGGCACGGGTCTTAGAGTTCATGCGCCTGATTCTGGCACTTATTTGCAAGCTAATCAAGCGAAACCGCACTTTTAACTCGAAAAAACTACGAATTCCACAGAAAAGTACTTCATTTACTATCGGTTTTCGCCTTATGCTGTGAGCATGAGCCCTCAGGTATTGAAGAACTTCATTAACGGTCAGTTCGTCGAATCGCAGTCAGATGATCGCCTCGACATCCTCAACCCCGCCACTGAAGAGGTGTATGCCACCAGCCCTGTCTCTTCAGAGCGTGATGTTGCCGACGCCTATGGCGCAGCGGCAACCGCTTTCGAAACCTGGAGTGAGACCACCCCGAGTGAACGTTCCCTCGCCCTCTTCCGCATTGCTGATGCGCTCGAATCCCGTGCGCGCGAGTTTGCCGAGGTGGAATCACAAGATACGGGTAAGCCGCTGGAGACCCTCGTGGAATACGAGATCATGCCCTCGGTGGACCAGATTCGATTCTTTGCCACCGCTGCCCGTCACCTCGAAGGAAAGTCTGCCGGGGAATACCTCGCTGACCACACCTCCATGATTCGCCGTGAACCCATTGGGGTCATCGGACAGGTTACGCCCTGGAACTACCCGCTCAATATGGCGGTGTGGAAGTTTGCTCCAGCTATTGCCGCGGGTAATGCCATTGTGCTCAAGCCTTCCGATACCACCCCTGCCTCCACCATGCTCCTTGCAGAGATGGCCTCAGAGTTCCTTCCTGCTGGAGTATTCAATGCTGTGATGGGTAATCGGGACACGGGTAAAGCGATGGTGGAGAACACAACACCTCAGATGATTTCCATCACCGGCTCTGTTCGTGCCGGGATGGAAGTGGCCAAGAGCGCTGCGACCGACCTCAAGCGTGTCCACCTCGAACTCGGTGGGAAAGCACCCGTCATCGTTTTCGACGATGCAGACATACCTTCCGCAGTGGAAGGCATCGTGGGTGCCGGCTACTTCAACGCGGGACAAGACTGCACCGCAGCAACCCGGTTACTTGTCCAAGCAGGCATCTATGACGAATTCATGGCTGAGCTGGTGAAGTATGCCCGGGTAAATGCCCTCACCGGTTCACCTCTGGACTCCAGCACCATGTTCGGTCCGGTCAATAACGTCAATCAGCTTGCTCAAGTCCAGGGGTTTATTGAACGCTTGCCGGATAACGCCAGCATTGAACTCGGCGGCAAGCGCCAGGGAACTACCGGCTACTTCCATGAAGCCACGATTATTTCTGGTCTCACGCAAACCGATGAAGCCATCCAGAATGAAATCTTTGGACCCGTCATCACCGTGCAGAAGTTCACCGATGAAGCGCAAGCACTGACCTGGGCTAATGACGTGAATTACGCGCTCGCCTCCTCGGTGTGGACACAAAACCACGGCCGTGCCATGCGCATGGCCAAGAAGCTCGACTTTGGATGTGTGTGGATTAACACTCACATTCCAATCGTTGCCGAGATGCCTCACGGTGGCTTCAAGCACTCCGGCTATGGCAAAGACCTCTCCGGATACGGCTTCGATGACT
>JBEGKV010000178.1:0-2949 GCA_041183925.1 Actinomycetota bacterium | reverse complement strand
CCCGACAGCCTTCACTGTGCCCAGTGATGTAAATCCTGGGGGCAGTGGAATATCTGAGGGGAATGTCATGAGTAACGCGTGGTCTTCTCCGCCATACAAAATGGCCTGCCGGGCCTTCGATGCGTCCACACCAATTTCTATTGCCAGATGAGCGGCTAGATCGTCGAGTGCCTGTTCGGCAAACTCGATAATGACTCCACTTGCCTGTGCAATACGTCCCGCATCCATCATGAGCGAATCAGAAATATCCATGGCGGCAGTTGCCCCGCCTCGAGCACCAGCAACTCCTTGCGAGATGGGCGGCCAGGGTGCCAATTGAGCATTCAATGCAAGGGGGTGCCCTGAGTCTTTGTTACCAGCAAAAAGTTCAGCCAAGCCCAGGCCCGCAAGACCCAGACGTCCGGAAAATGCAACGACGTCTCCGGGCTGCGCTCCGGAACGCAAAAGCGGCTCACGGCCCTCTAAATCCCCAAAAGCGGTGACGCTAATGGTGAGCGTGTTCGAGACCGAGAGATCTCCACCCACCACACCACAACCAGGTGCGAGTTCTTCACAGGCATCCTTGAGGCCATCGGCAATGTGCTCAAGGAAAGTCACTGCCGTGTCTTTAGGAGCTGCAATCGAGACCACCATGCCGGTGGGTTTGGCTCCCATCGCCGCGACATCAGAAAGATTGCTGGCTGCTGCCTTGATTCCAAGCTGGTGCGGGGTGGACCACTCGAGGCGGAAGTCCGGCCCGTGCACCATCATGTCCGTCGTGACGACGAAACGTGAATCAGGTGCGTGCATCACGGCGCAGTCGTCACCCGGGCCAATGATGGTGGCATCGGAGAGAGGAAGCCTGGGAAATATGCGAGCCAGAACGGCAGACTCGGGCACTGAACCCAGGGTCGCATTCTCAGGAAAATCACTCACCCTCTCACGGTAGCCTGAAGAGGATGAATATTCGCATTCGAGCACTCGCCCTCACCACAATTTCTGCTGTGGTTGCTCTGGGTGTGGTGGGTTGCGCCGGCCAAGTTCCCATGAAGCCTGCCGCAGATTCCAATAACCCTGAATGTGCAAATGTGACTGTGCGACTGCCGGACACCGTTGCCGAACTCACCAAGCGTGAAACGAATGCCCAAGCAACCGGAGCATGGGGTTCCCCGGCAGCAGTCCTGTTGACCTGCGGAGTGGACGTACCTGGACCCTCCACCCTCCCCTGTGTCTCCGTCAATGACGTGGACTGGATCGAAGACGATAGCCAAGCGCCGCTCTACCGCTACACGACCTTCGGTCGAACACCAGCAGTGGAAGTTGTCATTGACTCAGATGCTGTGAGCGGAACAACGACTCTGGTTGACCTGGGTCCGGCGGTGAGTGTTCTCCCTGCTGAGGCGAAATGCACGGACCTTACGGACGTGTTTAGTAATTAGTCTTCGGCGTGATGAGCCAAGGCAACCTGGATAAGTTCATCAATGAGCTCGGGATAGCTCAGACCACTTTCTTGCCAGCATCGAGGGAACATCGAGATGGGCGTAAATCCAGGCATGGTGTTGATTTCATTGAGAACGAAACCGTCCTCTGTGAGGAAGAAATCAACCCGAGCTAGTCCTGCACCGTTGATGGCTTCGAATGCGCGAATGCTAAGACGCTGGAGTTCAGCGAGTTCGTCTGCACTCAGCGGAGCTGGGCAGACGAGGTCGATACCGTCGGCACCGAGGTATTTTGCTTCGAAGTCATAAAACTCGCGGCCCGAGACCACGATCTCGCCGGCAACAGATGCACGAGCAGGTTGACCAGGCATTCCCTGCAAAACAGCGCACTCCACTTCACGACCAGGAATGCCTGCCTCGATGAGGACGTGATCGTCTTCGAGGAACGCAACATCCATCGCGGCAGCGAAGTCATTCCAGTTAGATACTTTGCCCACGCCCACACTCGAACCAGCACGTGCTGGCTTGATAAAGACAGGCAAGGGCATCTGTTCAGCCATGGCCCGGATGGCTTGAGGGCGCTTATGCCAGTCATAGCGCTTGATGGTCCGCCACGGCGCAACTGCAATTCCCGCAGCCTGCAAAACGGTCTTGGTGTAGTGCTTATCCATGCCGAGGCTGGAAGCTAGGACACCTGAGCCGACATAGGGAAGTCCAAAAAGTTCGAGCATGCCCTGAATAGTGCCATCTTCGCCAAAGGGGCCATGCAAAATGGGGAATACAACGTCGACGTTACCCAGCGAGCGATCGGGTCCGTCGCCGGAGACCCACAGTTCAGTCGAGTTGACCGTTTCCGGCCAGATAATCCTGGTTCCGTTGTCTTCTACTTCGGGAAGCTGATTCGGGAGCAGGACATAATCGTCCGGGTTGGCACTGGCCAAGGTGAACGCACCGTCACGGGTGACGGGTGGGATCAATCGCCTGAAGAACTCCCCGGGCTGTCGCGCAGCTGATTGAATGCTCGCTTGAGCGCCCCCCAAACAACACCGCCACCACGAGCTTGGTAGTCATCGAGGCTCCTTTCGCCCTGAGGCTCATCCGTATCCGTTGTGAGGTGAGGTGCAATGTCCTTGGGGTCGAGCGTACCGGCCAAAACCTGGGCTACTTGCTCAACAATAGGCATGTCTACTTCACGCGCTCTGGCCAGTGTCAGCACCGGTGCAACGGAAGCAAGGCCTTCAGCGGTCTGCTTCATCTGGTTGGTGACCTCTTTGAGGGTGTACCCCTGCCCCAGGAGGCGGCCCGCGGTGTTGTTTCTTGAGAGCGGTGACTCACACGTGGCAATGAGGTCACCGAGGCCCGCAAGACCCGACAGGGTCTCTGGCTGGGCTCCGTAGGCAACAGCAAAGTCGGTCATTTCAGCAAGGCCACGAGTAATAATCGAGGCCTTGGTGTTGTCGCCATAGCCCACACCGTCCACGATGCCGACAGCGACCGCGATGAGGTTTTTGAGTACCCCGCCAAACTCTGT
>JBEGKV010000177.1:0-2816 GCA_041183925.1 Actinomycetota bacterium | reverse complement strand
GCAAATGAATCTGACGCCACACATCCCGAGCGTGCCAGCACGCTCACGGTGCAGGCAGCGCGGTTGACACAGACAGCCCATGAATTAGCTGTGTGTGCCAGATTGTGGCGAGATAGCTCGCTCGACTAATTGCTATTGTGGAAGTGCCGGACCGTAGTAACCCCGGGCTCCAATATTTCGCCGCTGCGAGCGGCCTTCCGCCGAGAGGCGTTCACTACGGTTCGGCATTTTCATGCCTGCAGCTCTAGAGCAGTGAACTGTGGGTCTCGACGGCGATGATGCCAGACGAGGGGTGGGTGGAGCTGAGGTGCACCACACTGAAAGAGGCCGTGTCGAGCATGCCGGCCATATCCAGGTCTTGGGTGCGCAGAGTTCCGGTTGCCAGCGCAAGTTCGCGAATGACTGCAGGGGCCACGGGGCCGTGCGTGCAGATCACAGTGGACTTGCGTGTGCGCACGATGTTGCCGACGATGCCACGAACATCTGCTGTGCCGTCTTCGAAAGCATCCTGACTGATCTTTTTTGTTGCTTTTACGTCCCGGCCTAATGCTTTGGCCAGTGGTGCAATGGTTTCTTTGCATCGCACGGCCGTGCTGGTGAGCAGGCGCTTGGGCTTCCACGCTGTAATGGTGCGCACAATGCCGTGGGCTTGCGTCAAGCCGCGTTCGGTCAGGGGGCGCGTGGCGTCTTCGCCGCGCCAGTCCGAGGGAGAGGTTGCCTTGCCATGACGCAGGACGACAACGGCAAAGGTTTTTGTGATTCCTTCTTTGACCATGGCTGCGAACTTGTCCAAGATTTCTTTATCTGGCTCGTAGCTGAGCTCTCCGCGTGCGGTAGCCAGGGGAAGCCATTCCAAGGCAGCAACTTCATCGTTGGGGACAAACTTCGACTTCTGAATCGCCTTACTGGTGACCTCAGCTGCCCAGTAGTGCACAACTTTGTCTTTGCCATTGGGCATGCGGTATTCGGTCAAACCGACGGGAACACCGAGAGAGATTTTGATGCCCGTTTCTTCACGGATTTCACGCACTGCCGTCTGAGGCAGAGTCTCGCCAGGGTCTACCTTGCCTTTGGGCAGGGAGATGTCTTTATGGCCTGTGCGGTGGATCACGAGAACGTGAATGTCAGCACCAATAGTTCGCCAGAGGACAGCGCCAGCGGCATACACCGTCGTGGTGGGGCGGGTGGTGCTCATCGGTGTCCTCCCGGGCGACGACGTTTGCTCACTTGTTTCATCACGTGATCTTGAAGATCAATCAGTGGTGTTCCGTCCGCGCCCACAGTGTGGCGCGTCCAGGAACCATCTGACTCTAGCCACCACGAGGCGGTGCCGTCATCTTGGGAAAGGTCAAAGAGTTCGTCGAGTTCGGCGATGTGCTCAGGGGTGGTGAGACGCACGAGAGCTTCCACGCGCCGATCCAAGTTGCGGTGCATCATGTCGGCACTGCCGATGTATACCTGGGGGTCGCCGGCGTTCTCAAACATGAAGATACGGGAGTGCTCGAGGTAGCGGCCCAAGATTGAGCGCACGCGAATGTTCTCGCTGAGGCCTGGCACCCCACTCTTGATCGAGCAGATACCGCGCACCCAGATATCGACCTGGACGCCAGCACGGCTGGCCAGGTAGAGGGCGTCGATAATCTTCTCGTCGACCATGGAGTTGATCTTGATGCGAATGCGGGCAGGCTTGCCTGCCTGGGCATTCGTTGTTTCCTGGTGGATGAGTTTGAGCAGGCCCTTACGCAGGTGAAGCGGGGCCACCAGCAGACGCTTGAACTTCTTCTCAATGGCGTAGCCCGAGAGTTCGTTGAACAAGCGGGTGAGGTCTTTGCCCACCTGGGGGTCATCGGTGAGCAGACCAAAGTCTTCATATAGTCGACTGGTCTTGGGGTTGTAGTTCCCCGTTCCGATATGGCTGTAGTGCTTGAGTTCGCCCTTTTCTTGGCGAATGACCAGTGCCAGCTTGCAGTGGGTCTTCAGGCCCACCAGGCCATAGACCACGTGCACGCCAGCTTTCTCCAGCTTGCGAGCCCACGAGATGTTGGCTTGTTCATCGAAGCGTGCCTTGATCTCCACGAGGGCAAGAACCTGCTTGCCGGCTTCGGCCGCGTTAATGAGGGCCTGCACGATCGGGCTGTCACCGGAGGTGCGATACAGGGTCTGCTTGATGGCCAACACATTGGGGTCAGCTGCGGCCTGTTCCAAGAACGACTGCACGCTGGTGGAGAAAGATTCATACGGGTGGTGCAGCAGCACGTCCCCGCGACGAATCGAAGCAAAAATGCTGCGTGGTTCGTTGGCTTCTGCCGTGGTCAGGGCGACAGCAGTGGTGGGAACGTGCGGGGCATAGTGCAGCTCGGGGCGTTTGATCCCCGAAATTTCAAACAGGCCGCCCAAGTTGAGAGGTTCAGGAAGGCGATAGACCTCCTGCTCGGTGATGTCCAGCTCGCGAATGAGGAGGTCCAGCGTGGTGGGGTCCATGTTCTCGCCCACTTCGAGGCGAATCGGGGGACCGAAGCGACGCTTGAGCAGACCCTTCTCCAGAACTTGGATGAGGTCTTCGGTCTCGTCCTCGTCGATCTGGACGTCCTCGTTGCGCGTCACCCGGAAGGTGTGGTGCTGGAGAATCTCCATACCGGGGAAGAGGTCCTGCAGCTGGTTCGCAATGAGGTCTTCCAGTGCAATGTAGCGCACGTTCGTGATGGCTTCACGGCTGTCCACCCGCACGAAGCGGGGCAGCATCTGGGGAACTTTCAGGCGTGCAAATTCTTCGGTGCCCGTCTTTCCGTTGCGCACACGAATGGCGAGGTTGAGCG
>JBEGKV010000176.1:0-3361 GCA_041183925.1 Actinomycetota bacterium | reverse complement strand
CGTAGCAAAGGCATTGGGCGCCTGATCGTTGATGATGTAGATCTTGGGCATCGGGGTGCCGGTAGCAATGCAGAGATTCTCCACGATCCGATACAGCCGGGGGTTATCTTCCTTCTGGATAGGAATAGCCCCCGATAAAGCTAATGCTTGGGAACCGGCCAGGTAGTACTGGAACCAAGCATAGGCCAGGGCAATCACCACAGTGAAGATAGCGATATTGATGTCGCCGTATATATAGGCAGCAAGCCAACCCAGCCCGCCAATGATCACGAGGAACACCAGCATGATGATGACGGTGTTGCGTTTATTCGCGGCGATCGCGGAATACATCTGTGGCCCTGCTTCGGGGACGGATTAGAACTGGATGCGAGGGGGTTCAGCAATCGATGCTGCATCTGCAACATCGAAGAAGTCACGCTTGCCAAACTTCAGCTTGTTTGCCCACATGTGGTTGGGGAAGGTGAGAATCTTGGTGTTGAACTCGCGGACGCCACCGTTATAAAAACGACGAGCAGCCTGAATCTTGTCTTCGGTGTCGACAAGCTCACTCTGCAACTGGAGAAAGTTCTCGCTTGCATGAAGCTGGGGGTAGGCCTCCGCCACCGCAAAGATGGACTTCAGGGCAGACTGCATGTGGCCTTCGGCAGCACCTGCCTCTGCGGGGGTTCCCGCCGAGAGGGTTTCTGCACGGGCCTTGGTAACCGCCTCGAAGACTCCCTTTTCATGAGCTGCATATCCCTTGACCGTCTCGATCAAATTGGGCAGCAGATCCGCTCGGCGCTTGAGCTGAACAGTAATATCACTCCACGCCTCATCCACCCGAACATTGAGGGTCACCAGTGCGTTATAGGTCGACCAGAGGTAGATACCAACGATGACGGCGACAACAACGATGATGCCAAGCAGCGGGAGCAGTAAATCCATGCCTCCATCGTACGACGAGATAGCTGTATGTACGCCGAGAGAATCATGAATGATTCTGGCGTCCCAGTGCAGCACTGTCCTAGCTAGGCTGGTGCCATGACCAGCACCCGCCCGCGCAGAATTCACCCTGCCTGGATCGTGGCCGGTGTGGGTTTCCTCGCACTTCTTGGGGCGGCAGGTTTCCGTGCCGCCCCAACGGTCATGATGGTGCCTCTCGAAGAAGAGTTCGGCTGGAGCCGCACCACGATTTCAATTGCCATCGGCGTGAACATCCTGCTCTATGGCCTTACGGCACCGTTTGCTGCCGCGTTGATGAGCCGGTTTGGCCTGCGTAAAGTCACAACTTTTGCCCTGCTCATGATTGCTGCCGGAAGTGCGTTGAGCATTTTCGTGACAAACCCGTTCATGCTCATCATGACCTGGGGCTTACTCATAGGCCTTGGCACCGGATCGATGGCACTGGTCTTTGCGGCCACCATTACCAACACGTGGTTCTTTGCCCGCCGGGGCTTGGTCTCTGGAATCCTCTCTGCCGCTTCGGCCACGGGTCAACTCATCTTCCTACCTGTGCTCGCCACCCTTGTCGGCACGTCCGGGTGGCGCACAGCATCCCTCGTCGTCGCGGTTTGTTCTTTAGCGGTAGTGCCCCTGATTCTTTTGTTCATGCGCAATAAACCCTCAGACCTAGGTGTGCGCAGGTTTGGTGAGAGTGAAGCCTTAGCTGAACAGATCGCCGAAGAAGATGCCCTCCAACCCGCACCCGGCAACCCCGCGAAATATGCAATCACTGTCTTGTTCGAAGCCACCAAGACGAAGACATTCTGGGCTCTCGCGGTGGGCTTTGCCATCTGTGGCGCGACAACCAACGGCTTGATCGGGGTGCACTTCGTTCCCTCAGCGCATGACCATGGCATGCCCACAGCTACTGCCGCGAGCCTGTTGGCTGTGGTGGGTATCTTTGATGTGTTCGGAACCATTGCCTCTGGTTGGCTCACCGACCGTGTCAACCCTCGCATCTTGCTCGGCATTTACTACTTTGGCCGTGGCATCTCATTGATGCTGTTGCCGATTCTGCTTTCTGAAGCCATTCATCCCAGTCTGATTGTTTTTGTGGTGATTTATGGCCTGGACTGGGTGGCGACTGTTCCGCCCACCATTGCTATCTCTAACCAAGTCTTTGGCCGCAAAGGCCCTATCGTTTTCGGCTGGGTCTTTGCCTCCCACCAAGTGGGAGCATCCATCGCCTCGGTTGTTGCTGGAGCAATTCGAGACGAAACCGGCGAATACACCTACGCATGGATTGGGGCAGCCGCACTCTGTGCAGTGGCTGCCTGGGTGAGCTTCAGAATCAAAAGATCACCGCAAGATACGAATCAGGCGTCGTTAACGCACTAAACGTTGACGTGGTACCCCCAGTGGGACTCGAACCCACACTGGATCGATTTTAAGTGTGACGGCCTCCCTTTCATTGGAGAAGAATTTACTTCTTCGCCGCAGGCTTCTTCGCTGGCGCCTTGGCTGCCGCTGGCTTCTTTGCAGGAGCCTTAGTTGCGGGCTTTGCTGCTGCCTTAGCAGGAGCTGCAGGCGCGGGACGCGAAGCAAACTCTTCGAATGCTGCGCGAGGAGTCTCACGAGCTTCGAGCGAGACGATGTCGCGTCCAAGCCAGAAGTTGTTCCACCAGCCACCGACGACGCGGAACTTGCGCTCGAAGGAAGGCATAGCCAGACCGTGGTACCCACGGTGAGCGAGCCATGCGATGTAGCCCTTGAGAGCTAACTTGCCAGACTGGAACACACCGATGTTGAGGCCCAGGCCTGCAACAGCACCCAGGTTCTTGTGGAAGTAGTCCGTGGGTCCTTCGCCGCGGAGAACAGCAACGACGTTGCGTGCCATGAGCTTGCCCTGGCGAACAGCGTGCTGAGCGTTAGGAACGCAGTAGCCGCCTACGCCGCCACCGGAGAGGTCGGGGCATGCAGTTGCGTCACCGGCGCCCCAGGCGCCTTCGATAACACCGTTCTCGCCCTCAACGCGCAGGTCCGCGCGCACGCGCAGACGACCACGCTCGTCGAGGGGGAAGTCGGTTGCGCGGAGCATGGGGTTAGCCATCACACCAGCTGTCCAGATGATGAGGTCAGATGCGAAGGACTCACCGGTGGAGAGCTGGATAACACCGTTCTCTGCCGACTGGAGCTGCGTGTCGAGGTGAACCTGAGCGCCACGCTCTGCGAGGTTGTTGAGAACCCACTTGCTGGTCTCGAGGGAAACCTCAGGCATGATGCGACCCATCGCCTCAATGAGGTGGAAGTGAGTGTCTTCGAAAGTCAGCTCGGGGTAGTCCTTGATCAGCGAGGACGCCAATGAACGCAGCTCAGCAAAGACCTCAATACCTGCGAAGCCACCACCGACAACGGTGACGGTCAGCAGACGGTCGCGCTC
>JBEGKV010000175.1:0-3904 GCA_041183925.1 Actinomycetota bacterium | reverse complement strand
GAAACCTACCTCGTTATTGAGAAGCTTCTCGCTGTCGCCCGCAAATCTGGCGCTAACGCCGTTCACCCCGGATATGGCTTTCTTGCCGAGAACGCAGACTTCGCCCGCAAGGTGCAGGCCGCTGGTCTGATCTGGATTGGACCCAGCGCCGAAGCTATTGAGCAGCTCGGCGATAAAGTCTCTGCCCGTCACGTGGCTGAAAAAGTGGGCGCACCTCTGGCCCCCGGAACGCTCAACCCGGTTTCTGGCGCTGAAGAAGTTCTCGAGTTCGTCGACATTCACGGGCTCCCCGTTGCCATCAAGGCAGCATTTGGTGGCGGTGGCCGCGGTTTGAAGGTTGCCCGCAACCGCGAAGAAGTTGCCGAACTCTTTGAGTCCGCAACCCGCGAAGCTATTGCTGCGTTTGGTCGCGGTGAGTGCTTCGTCGAGAAATACTTGGACGAACCTCGCCACGTCGAAACTCAGTGTCTCGCCGATGCGCACGGCAACGTGGTTGTGGTGTCCACTCGTGACTGCTCACTGCAGCGCCGTCACCAGAAGCTGGTGGAAGAAGCACCAGCACCCTTCCTCACCGACGCACAGACCACCGAGCTTTACCGCGCATCCAAGGCCATCCTCAAAGAGGTCGGTTATCTCGGAGCCGGAACCTGTGAATTCTTGATTGGTAAAGACGGCACGGTGTCCTTCCTCGAGGTCAACACGCGCCTCCAGGTTGAGCACCCTGTCTCGGAAGAAGTCACCGGAATCGACCTCGTGCGCGAGCAGTTCCGCATCGCCGAAGGCGGCGTGCTGGACTATCCAGACCCGAAGGTCACCGGACACTCATTCGAGTTCCGCATCAACGGCGAAGACGGTGGGCGTAACTTCCTGCCCGCACCCGGTCCCGTACACGTCTTCCGGGCGCCAGGCGGCCCAGGCGTCCGTGTGGACACGGGTGTGACTGCCGGAGATGTCATCTCGGGTTCCTTCGACTCCCTGCTGGCCAAGCTCATCGTGACCGGTGCAACTCGTGAAGAAGCACTGGAACGTTCACGCCGCGCACTCGACGAGTTCGAAGTTGCCGGCTTGCCCACGGTGCTTCCTTTCCACCGCAAGATTGTGCGCGACCCCGCCTTTGCACCTGAAGGTGACAAGCCCTTCTCGATCTACACCCGCTGGATCGAAACTGAGTTTGTCAACGACATTGAGCCCTGGAGCGGTGAAGCGGAAGAAACACCCACCCTGGCCAAACGTCAACACGTGACCGTCGAAGTAGATGACCGTCGCATTGAGGTGTCCCTTCCCGCCAAACTGCTGCGTGCAAACGCTGCCGATCTGGCCACGCAGGGTCCAGCACCCGTGCGCAAGGTTGCTTCTCACGCTGTGGGCAGCGCAGGTGGCGCAACGGTCAAGGCCCCCATGCAGGCAACCGTAGTGAAGATTGCAGTAGAGGACGGACAGAAGGTTGTCAAGGGTGACCTCATCCTTGTACTTGAGGCCATGAAGATGGAACAGCCCGTCGAAGCTCACAAGGACGGCGTCATCTCCGGCATCAACGCTGAGGTGGGCCAGACCGTGTCCAACGGGCACGTTCTGCTCAACATCGACGACGTCGAATAACGACTCAAGACAACTGTGCCCGCTGAATTCTCAGCGGGCACAGTTATTTAAGCTCTGTTGTTTACTTGCGCTCGACCTGGTGCAGAGCACGCGCAGCATCCACGATGCTTCCTGAGATTGACGGATAGATCGCGAAAGATTTGGCCACATCATCGACCGTAAGGCGGTGTTCGACAGCCAAGGCGATAGAGAAGATCAGTTCTGATGCGCGGGGGGCAACCACGACGCCACCAATGACGGTGCGAGAAGTCGTCGTGGTGATGAGCTTCACAAAACCGTCACGAATACCCTGCATCTTGGCGCGGGGGTTCGCGGTCAAGGGCAACTTGTACACCGTGCCACGAATTATGCCCGCTTCAATCTCAGCTTGGCTCCATCCCACCGAGGCAACCTCGGGCTGGGTGAAGATATTGGCTGCCACGTTACGTTCATCAAACGGGGTGACGGCATCACCGAGTGCGTGGAAGGCGGCGGTGCGACCTTGCATCATGGCTACCGATGCCAAGGGCAATGCCGCCGAGCAGTCGCCGACGCCATAAATATTGGGAACGCTCGAGCGGGCTACGCGGTTGACCACGATACGACCGCCAGCGTCGAGTTCCACCCCAGCTTCTTCCAGACCAAGGTCTTGGGTGTTGGGAACAGAACCGACCGCAATCAAACAGTGGCTGCCGTCGACTGTTTCACCGCTGGCCAACGTGACACGAACACCGTTTTCTGTGCGCTCGACTTTTTCCATGCGCGCTTTGGACATGAGGTTCATGCCACGGCGAATAAAAACTTCTTCAAGAACGGCAGCTGCATCAGCATCTTCACCGGGGAGCACGGTGACTTTGGAGCCCAGAGAGCTGTAGGCAGATGCAAACTCGGCACCGGTCACACCAGAACCGACCACAATCATGTGTTCAGGAAGTGCGGTGAGGTTATAAAGCTGCGTCCAGGTGAGAATGCGCTCACCGTCAGGCTGAGCTGACTCGAGAACACGTGGACGTGCACCCACGGAGACAATGATGGTGTCAGCTTCAATGCGATCGAAATCTGTTCCACCAGGACCGGTGGACGCAATCACCGCATGGCTTCCGTCGAGGCGTCCGTGGCCGGGAATAAAGTTCACACCGGCTTTTTTGAGGGCCTTCTGCATATCTTCGGAAGTGTCCCGGGCCAAGCCCAGCAGACGCTTGTTCACGGTGGCCATGTTCACGGCAATCTCGGGTTTGTGGGGCTTCTGATCTTCACCGGTAATGAAGTAGGTGACACCCAGTTCTTCCGAACGTTCCAGCGTGGCCGTGAATTCAGCGGTAGCAATCAGCGTCTTGGAGGGCACCACATCGGTGAGCACCGCAGAGCCGCCAATACCGGCGCGCTCAATGAGTGTGACCTCAGCCCCGAGTTGTGCCGCCGATAATGCTGCTTCATAGCCACCGGGGCCACCACCCAGAATTGCGATCCGCTGCTTACGTTCAAACTCAAATGCCATGTCCTTATTCTGGCAGGAGGTTCGCAATAGGCTGTTCCCATGACCGGCCTAGGCGAGTGGGGATTCAATCCTCTCGAAGATCCCACGCAAGATCCCTTCGAAATTGCGAAGACGGCTGCCTTCGAAATTGCGGTGGCAACCGGTATCGGCCATCACGATATTGCCCTGACCCTGGGCTCAGGGTGGGGTGCGGTGGCAGACCTGATTGGGAAAACCACGGAAGAAATTCCTGCCGATGAGATCACCGGTTTTAGCTCCTCTGGCATTCCGGGTCATTCCGGCACCATCCGCAGCGTGCTCCTGCCGAATAACAAACGAGCTCTGGTCATTGGCGCGAGAACACATTTGTATCAAGGCAACGGCGTACCCGGGTTTGTGCGCAAAGTCGTGCACAGCGTCCGCACGGCGGCAGCGGCGGGCGCCACCACGATGGTGCTCACGCACGGTGCGGGTGGCATTCGCCCTGCGTGGAAGCCAGGAACAGCGGTGCTCATCAAAGACCACCTCAACCTGACCGGGTCAACTCCCGTCGAAGGTGCAACTTTTATTGATATGACCAACATCTACACGCCACGATTGCGAGAGATAGCACTATCAGTTGACCCAAGTTTGGGCGAAGCGATTTTGGCCCAGGTCCCCGGGCCGCAATATGAAACTCCAGCGGAAGTTCAGATGCTCCGATCGCTGGGAGCTGACGTAGTGGGGATGTCGGTCGCTGTGGAAGCCATCGCAGCAAAGCAAGCCCGGATGGACGTCTTGGGACTATCCCTCATCACGAACCAAGCCGCAGGCATTTCACCCACACCTCTTTCTCACCGTGAGGTGTTA
>JBEGKV010000174.1:0-2559 GCA_041183925.1 Actinomycetota bacterium | reverse complement strand
ACCGCTTCGGGGATCATGGGCATGTAGATGGCAATGCGGTCACCCGCATTTACGCCCAGTGAAATAAAGACATTAGCGACACGCTTTACTTCTGCTGTTAATTCACTGTATGTGTATACACGCTGATCCCCCGGTTCGCCCTCACCGTAGAGAGCAACCCGGTCACCATGTCCCGCAAGGACATGGCGGTCCAGGCAGTTGTAGGCCACGTTGAGCTCGCCATCATCGAACCATTTGGCGACCGGTGCCTCGCTCCAGTCGAGCACGCGGGTGAACGGTTTGTGCCAGTGCAGAAGCTCTTTTGCTTGAGAATCCCAGAAACCTAAGCGGTCTTGGGCGGATTCGGTATACAAATCGGCCGTACCAATAGCGTGTGCAACGAATTCGGCGCTGGGAGGGAAGCGGCGATCTTCGTGCATCAAATTGTCAATATTGTTGCTCATTTCGAGCACCTCACTTCATCGGGCGGTGACTATTGAACTTATGAAAGTCTGTACTGAGAGTAGTACTTAATGCACACTTTGTATACAAAGTGAGAATTTAGACTCGGGGTACAAGATATTTCTCCTGTTTATGCCCTACACTCGAATAGTTCAGAGCTTCGTATCTGACTGGTGGCGCCGCCGATTCCCCCAATCTGGCGCCACGAAGGCGACACCGTTCCCCCCAACTGGTGTCGCCTTCCTTCGTTAAGGCATACCCCAGGCAGCTCAGAAAGTTCCCCTTCGAGCCCAAAAAGGGGTACAAATTGCCCTCAGGGCAGGGAAAATTTCCTGAAAAATCGGCCCTTTTGCCTACCGTGAGCCCATGCGAGAGCGAATTGAGCGGTTGGTAGCGGACCCCACCGTGACCGATATTTTGCTCTCGGCGTCGACCGGCATCTGGTGCGAACGAGGTCAGGGACTTGAGAAGGTGTCACATTCGCCCTATTCGGAAAGCCAGATTCGAGAGCTAGCTAGCGAATTAATCAGCCGAGGAGGGCGACACCTTGATCTTGCTCACCCGTATATGGATGCGCGCCTCGACGGAGGTATTCGTGTTCACGCCGTGCTCGCCCCAATTGCGAGTTCGGGGACAGTCATCTCGATACGAATATTCAGGAACCACGCTGTGTCCTGGGAGTCACTTCTCCACACGGGGACATTGACGCCGGCGCAGGCGCAGCGTGTGGACTCCGCGATTGAACTCAAGCAGACATTCCTCATCACCGGAGCCTCTGGCGCGGGGAAGACCTCATTGTTGTCGGCACTTCTGTCCAGAGCCCCTCAGCAGGAGCGCATTGTTGTTCTCGAAGATGTAGCTGAACTTCAGATATCCCATCCGCACGTGGTCTGTCTTGAGGCGCAACAACCCAACATCGAGGGAGTGGGTGGAGTCACCCTGGAGATGCTGGTGCCGCAAGCTCTCAGGATGCGTGCAGATCGCTTGGTATTGGGTGAATGTCGAGGCGCCGAATTGGCGCCACTGCTTGCCGCACTGAACACGGGGCACCGTGGTGGAGGAATGACTTTGCATGCCAACTCGCTTGCTGAGGTTCCTGCCCGGTTAGAGGTGCTGGGTTTTATGGCCGGGATGAGTCCTTCGCTACTCAGTTCTGCGGTTCGAGGAGGGTGTGATCTCGTCATACATATTGAACGGAGGGGTGATGGATCTCGTCGCGTCCAGCTGGGTGAATTCTCTGAAAGAGAAGGCCAGCTCGTGGTTACGGCCGTCGAAGCAGGGGATTGAGAATGAACTCACGACCGTTGCGCGCCAGGCCCGCCTGTTAGCAGTACTGCTGGAGGCAGGATTGAGTTCCACTGATGCGTTGGAGTACACCCAGCGATATGGGGGGCTCACAACCAGCGAAGCCATCCCTGCTTCGCCGCATGCCTTCGTCGTGACGATCTGGAATCTTGTCCGGCAGACCGGTGCTCCGCCGGCACAACTCTTGAAAACCTGCGCAGAGGCACTCGAGGCCGCTGCGGAGAATGCACGGGTTGCACGCGTGCATTTGGCAGGGCCGCGAGCAGCAACTCGGCTGGTGATGACCCTGCCCTTGTTCGCACTCGTGGGTGCTGTTGTGACCGGATATAGCCCTCTGGCTTTTCTCTTTCTCAACCCGCTGGGGTGGGGACTTATCCTGAGTGCCAGCGTGCTGGTCTGGTTGGCAGCCGTCTGGTCGGCACGGATGGTCAGGGCAGCGCAGCACTGGGAGTGGGCGCGGGGGATGTCAGCGGAGGTGATGGCGTTGCTTCTTCGAGCAGGAAGCTCCACACGCCATGCCCGAGAGTGGGCTGAACTCATCGCACGCGACTATTGCCCGGACTCCACCCACTCAGAGGCAGAACTTCGCCAGTGCGATGAGTATGTGTCGCTCGCGCAGGCCACCGGAGTCTCCCTCTCATCGCTCCTGCGCAGCGTTGCCCAACACGAACGAAGTGCAGCACGTGAGCAGGCTCATGAGCGCACCGAGAAGCTCTCCGTCTCCCTCATGCTGCCATTGGGGCTGTGTATTTTGCCAGCGTTTATCGCCGTGGGGGTGGTGCCCATCGTGGTGAGCATCATCTCGTCCACAGC
>JBEGKV010000173.1:0-2913 GCA_041183925.1 Actinomycetota bacterium | reverse complement strand
GGTGCACCGTGAAGCTGTGCGCTTCGCGCGGGATGACTTTGAAATTTTGTTGATTGGGCACATCGGCCACGAAGAAGTCGAGGGCACTGCGGGAGAAGCGCCCGATCACGTCACCATTGTGGATGGCCCCCATGCAGTGGATTCGATTGAAGTCAAAGACCCTAACAAGGTGGTCTGGTTGTCTCAGACCACACTGAGTGTGGACGAGACCATGGAAACGGTGCGACTGCTGCGTGAGCGTTTTCCCAATTTGCAAGACCCTCCCAGCGATGACATTTGTTATGCCACCCAGAACCGTCAGGTGGCCATCAAGAAGGTTGCGGCACAGTCCGACCTGCAGTCCGACCTCGTCATTGTGGTGGGTTCGGCAAACTCCTCTAACTCAGTTCGCCTGGTTGAAGTGGCGTTGGAATACGGCGCGAAGGCGTCCTACCGGGTCGACTTTGCAGACGAAATCAAACAGGAATGGTTTGAGGGTGTCTCCTCGGTCGGGGTAACCAGCGGCGCCTCTGTTCCAGAAGAACTTGTTCAGGATGTGCTCGGCGTTCTCGCAACCGGTGGTTTCACCACCATTGAAGAAGTCAAGACTGCCGAGGAAGATCTCATCTTCTCCCTGCCGAAAGAGCTGCGTCCTAAACGAGCTTCTTAGCAACGACGCGCTGAACTCGAAAACCATTCACTGTGAGGAATTGGCGTTAGAGTAACGGGGTGGATTCTAAGAAGCGTGGCCCCTATCAAAAGGGCATAGATAAAAAGCGCGAAATCATGTCTGTCGCGATGGTCTATTTCTCCAAGAATGGTTTTTACGCCACCTCGATGCGCGAGATCGCTAAAGCCTGCGACCTTACCCAGGCGGGCTTGTTGCACCATTTTGGTTCCAAAGAAGAACTTCTGATGAAGATCATCGAAGAACGTGATGCCATACAGGGCAATCGTTTTGAACTCGGTGAGGGCTCGTGGATCGAACGTATTATCGCCATTGCCCAAGAAGACTTGTCGAACAAAACCGAAGCCCTGTTGTTCTCGACGCTGGCCGCAGAGGCAGAAGATCCTGCCCACCCAGCGCACAGCTTTATGGTGACCCGTTACCGCGACACCGTGGCCCTGTTTGCGAGCTATATTGCCAAGGATGCCGGTAGGGATGTTCCAGCCCCCGAAGATGTTGTCAGTTCCCGCATTGTGGTGGCTATTTGGGATGGTTTGCAACTGCAGTGGCTGATCGATGACGACTTCGACATGATCCCCGCTTTTACGGAAGCATTAAACCGTGTTGCCGGGGTAAAGCAGAGCGTTTAACCCACGCAGGGGTTTCGTTGACCCTTCCGTTAATAAACCTCTCATCTGAAGGGTTTTTAGTGTTATCGTGACTGCTATGAATAGTTTCCCTCGCGAGATTGTTGACTTAATCTCACAGCTCAGTGTTGAGCAAAAAGTTTCCCTCGTCAGCGGTGACGGACCCTGGTCGACCACGGCAATTCCTGAAATTGGATTGCGCAGAATGGTGATGTCTGACGGCCCCAGTGGCGTTCGTGGAGAAATCTGGGATGAGCGCCACAAGTCCTACACGCTGCCTTCAGCCACCTGCACTGCGGCCACCTGGAATCGCAGTGTGATGGCAAAAATCGGGGCAATTTCAGCTGCAGAAGCTCGCAGCAAAGGCGTCGCCATTGTTCTTGGCCCCACCATCAACCTGCACCGCTCACCTCTCGGCGGTCGACACTTTGAAGCTTTCAGCGAAGATCCCTATTTGACCGGTGAGCTTTCGGTTTCCTACATCAAGGGTGCTCAAGACAACGGTGTTGCAACAACCCCTAAGCACTATGTCGCCAACGACAGTGAAAACGAACGTTTCACCGTCGACGTGAATGTGGATGAGCGCACTCTGCGTGAGGTTTACCTGGCACCGTTTGAAGATTCTGTCGTCGACGGACATGCATGGGGCATGATGGCTGCCTATAACGCAGTCAATGGCGAAACCATGACCGAGAACGAGCTGCTGCGCACCCCTCTTCAGAGCGAGTGGGGCTTCGACGGCTTCATGGTCTCGGACTGGACCGCGGTGCGCTCAGTTGTTGAAGCGGGCAATGCAGGACTCGACCTGGCAATGCCAGGACCCTCCACCATCTGGAACGAAGGATTGTTGGCTGCGGTCAACGCGGGCACCGTGAGCATGGAAGCACTCGACGACAAGGTCGCCAGGCTGCTTCTTCTGGCTCAGCGTGTGGGCGCACTCGGTGATTCGGTAGCGATAACGCCAGAGAACATCAACGTCCGTTCAGAAATTCGCCACATCGCCGCCGAGGGCATGGTTCTCCTGGAGAACACTGGTGTGCTGCCACTGACAGGCGCTTCCAGCATTGCGGTCATTGGACAGCACGCTGAGATAGGCCGCATCGGTGGTGGTGGCTCTGCCACCACAATCCCCTATGACTCGGTCTCACCCCTGCGCGGTATCCGCGAAGCTGCACCTCACGGTGCAACCGTTGAGCACGCCTTTGGTGTGTATTCGGTTGATGCACTCGAGGATTACCCGCTGGAGCAGATCACTGCCTCCAATGGTGAACACGGTATTGACGTGTCCTGGTATGGGGAAGATGGCAACCTTCTCGAGAGCGAAGTTCGTTTCGCCAACTTCCTCACCCGCCAGTGGCCAGACATCAGTCTTGCTGCGAAAAGCGTGAAAGCGTCAACGACCTTCACAGCTGTCGAAGATGGCATCCACCGCTTCGGCGGCGGTGGCATGGGCCACCTCACCGTGAGTATCAATGGTGAACAGTGCATCTCTGAGCAGATTCTCCCCGAGGGAGCCGACCCCGCTGAAGCTCTGCTTGCTCCACCCCAGCGTTATGTTGACCTCGATCTGACAGCGGGTGAACAGGTTGTCATTGCGACCGAGTTCGTCACCGACATCCC
>JBEGKV010000172.1:0-3198 GCA_041183925.1 Actinomycetota bacterium | reverse complement strand
AGTGGAAGCAAAAGTTATTGAAGCACTCGACATGCCGGTCATGCACGATGACCAGCATGGCACTGCAGTCGTCGTTCTTGCTGCCCTCACGAATGCTGCAAAGATCGTAGGCCGCGAACTGGGCTCCCTCAAGGTCGTCATTGCCGGTGCGGGAGCTGCGGGATTGGCTGTGGGAGAGATGCTTCTTGCCGTGGGCATCAGACTCACCGTGTTGATCTCCACGATGCCAAGGCGAGCTTTGCGGCGCGCTCTAACCCTCGTGGCATCGAAGGCGGTCCTGCCCAAGCACTTGACGGAGCAGATGTCTTTATTGGTGTCTCTTCCTCCAAGGTCGACGAAAGCCTGCTGGCGAAGATGAGTGACGACGCCATGATCTTTGCACTCTCGAACCCAGACCCTGAGGTTCACCCAGAGGTTGCGCGCAAGTATGCCAAGGTCGTCGCCACTGGTCGAAGTGACTACCCCAACCAGATCAATAACGTTCTGGCCTTCCCGGGAATCTTCCGCGGGGCACTCGATGCGGGCGCTCGCCGAATTACTCAGGAGATGAAAGTCGCGGCAGCGAACGCAATTGCCGAACTCGTGGGGGATGAGCTCAGTGCGGACTAGTTCCCAGCCCGCTCGATGAGCGTGTTGCGGGTGCTGTTGCGGCAGCCGTAGCGAAGGCGTCCCAGGTTTAAAACCACTCCTGTGACAACGGGATACCGTTCCGAGAAGCCCCACACCTCCAATTCGTTGAAAGTGTGGGGTTTTTTCTGTTCTGAACTGGTATTTAAGTACTTTCCGGAGCCGTTTCATTCGGTGTGATTGATATTAAGAAGTGACTTAATCGCAGGGCTCGTTTCCAAATCGTTATCCAATCCGTTATCTAAACCGGGCTTTGACATTGACGGCTTTCTTGCCTAAGTGCTACAAATAATCGTTAGCGCGCAAAATTTTGTAACGCTTATTCCCACTATCGCAACGGAGCGGAGTGAAACGTGAGTTTCCAGGCACACATGAAGACCCTGCGTCAGGCGCAGTTTTCTTCGGCTCGCCCCGATCACGTTCAGGCTCCAGTGGTTGAATTCGCCCCCACTGCCGCATCGTCACAGAACATCTCAGTGAGTGTTCTTTCCGCATACCCACTGGCAGGGTTTCTCGCCACAACATAAGTTTCCGAGTCCCTCCCGGGTCGCGGAGAAACCAAGAGAGAATTATCGAAAGGGAAAATGCAATGAAGCTTTTTTCAGGGCGTAAGGCTGCAGCACTTGTTGTAGCTGGTGCCACTGTGATCGCATTGAGCGGCTGTTCAGGCTCGCTCGGTGGCGACAGCTCAGGCGGTTCGAGCGACGTAATCAAGATTGGTTACATCACTCCCGAGACCGGTGCACTTGCAGCATTCAGCGAGTCTGACGACTTCGTACTGGAGCAGATGACCACCTACTTTGACGAGAAGGGCATCACCCTTGCTGACGGCAGCAAGCACGATGTTGAAATCATCAAGAAGGACACTCAGTCTGACTCCAAGCGTGCTGCTGACGTAGCAAGCGAACTCATCCTCAAGGATGAGGTCAACATGATCCTCGTATCTTCCACCCCAGAAACCAACAACCCTGTTTCTGACCAGTGTGAAGCTAACCAGGTTGTCTGTGTTTCAACCGTTGCTCCATGGCAGACCTGGTACTTCGGTCGCGGACTCGACAAGACCCCATCCAAGTACACCTTCCACTTCTTCTGGGGTCTGGACAACGTCCTTCCCATCTACGCAGACATCTGGAAGCAGGCTGCTCCCGGTGACACCAACCTGGGCGCACTGTTCCCCAACGATGGTGACGGTGAAGCATGGGCTGGCGCAGTTCCTCCCTTCGCAGAAGCAGAGGGCTACACCGTTAACAACCCCGGTGCATTCCCCAACGGAACCACCGACTTCTCCGCTCAGATTGCTTCTCTGAAGAGCAACGGCGACAACGCTCTGGTATCCATCATGGTTCCACCAGACTTCATCACCTTCTGGAAGCAGGCTGTACAGCAGGGTTACAACCCCAAGGTTGCAACTGTTGCAAAGGCAATCGAGTTCCCCTCTGTTCTTGAAGCAATGGGTAACCTCGGTAACAACCTCTGCACCGAAATCTGGTGGTCGCCACAGTACCCCTTCTCGAGCAGCCTGACCGGCGACTCAAGTGCTGACTTCGCAGCAGCATACGAGGAGTTCTCTGGCAAGCAGTGGACCATGCCCCTCGGCTTCGCCGAAGCACTGTTCGAGGTTGCAAACGCAGCCTTCTCGAAGTCCAAGAGCACCAGCTCTGAAGACCTCGCAGCTGCAATGTCTACCCTCAACGTAGACACCATCGTGGGTAACCTCGACTGGGCCAAGGGTCCAATGCCTGGTGTTGCTGTATCGCCTGTAACCGGTGGACAGTGGCGTCTTGTTGGCGACGCGAAGTACGAGATCGAAATCGTATCTAACGTTGGCTTCGAAGAGATTCCAACCACCAGCAAGGTCGAAGCAATCGATTGGCCTAAGCAGTAATGGCCGCCGAGCTTCTCGCCGCGAAGGGAATTAATGTTCGATTCGGGCGCTTGCAAGTACTCGTCGACCTTGATTTGACTGTAAACCGTGGCGAGTTGCTCGGCATCATCGGTCCTAACGGGGCCGGTAAGTCAACACTCTTGTCCGTCCTGGGGGGAACTACTTCCCCCCAGGAAGGCAAGATTATCCTCGACGGTGTAGATATCACCTCGAAGAAATCCAGCTGGCGTTCACGTCAAGGCATTGCGACCAGCTACCAGATCCCTCGCCCCTTCCTCGGAATGTCGGTCTACGAGAACGCACTTGTTGCGGCTCAGTTCGCCGGTAACCTGCGGGGCAAAGAGGCTCAGCAGGCAGCTTTGGAAGCTATCTCGCTGGCCAAACTCGATGGCTTGGCTGATGTCCAGGCTAAGAACCTGCGTCTACTTGACCGTAAGCGTCTGGAAGTTGCACGTGCGTTGGCCTCCAAGCCACGCATCATGCTCCTGGACGAGATTGCTGGTGGGCTCACCGAAAGCGAAGTTCCTGAACTTCTGGACTTGGTCCGTGGAGTTCTGGACTCCGGCGTGACAGTCGTCTGGATTGAACACGTTGTGCACGCGCTGCTTTCTGTTGCGACCCGCATGATTTGTTTGACCTACGGCAGCATCCTTGCTGAGGGTAACCCTCACGATGTGCTCGCGTCG
>JBEGKV010000171.1:0-3447 GCA_041183925.1 Actinomycetota bacterium | reverse complement strand
GGATGACCCCACTCCACGAGGGTCAAACCCAATCACGTCATAGTTCTTCTTCACGTCAGCGCTGACGGCAAAGTCCAGAGAGTTCGCGACAAAACTCACGCCAGATGCTCCCGGCCCGCCGGGGTTGACGAACAAAGAACCCAGGGGGTTTGTGGCTGTAGCCACATGCTTCACCAGAGCAAGCGAAATAGTGTGCCCTGCGGGGTCCGCCCAATCGAGAGGCGCGGTAGCTTCTGCGCACTGCATCTGGTCTTCACACGCAGACCAGTCCAGGTTTTGTTCATAGAACGGGAGAAGATCTGCTGCGACATTTTCAACCGATTGCGTTGGAATGGGTACAACGGGTGCTGCACACCCGCTGAGCACCAGCGCGAGAAGCCCGGTCAGCGCTCCGAAACGCGAGAGTCGCCTCATGCCGCCAAATAAGGAGAGCCTCCATCGCAAGTGCGGGAGCTACGTTGGCATCGATGCGCTCTCGGGCCACACCGATGGCCTCCATCGTGGCGAGGGTGTCTTCACTTGTTCGAGCGAGAGCAGCTGCATGCAGCTCCGAGCCAAACTCCACGTTGATGAGGTCTTCACCGACCCCCAACTGGAGACGCAATACATCCCGATAAACCGAGAGTAAATCAACCAAAATGCGATCGAGTCCATCACGCAGGCTTCGCGTGGCACGGCGCTTTTGCTGTTCTTCCAAGCCCTTGACCTGACTGCGCAGGTTCGATGGAATGGCATCGCCTTCGGCGATTCCCATCGACCGGCGGAGCTGCTCTAATTCTTTCTCGTCACGTTCTTCGGTAATCGCTTTGGCGTCATCCGTGGCGATCTCTATCAACCTGGCGCTTCGCGCACCGTCATGATGCCCAGAACCAGTCGAACCGTTTCTTCGCGACGGGCAGCTGCGTCAGGGTTGGTGGCCAGTCGGTGCGCCATGCCAATGTGAGATTGGGCGTGCCGGGCAGCACGTTCTGCCGTGGCCAGATCAACACCATCACGAGCAACAATCAACTCTGCCACTGCACTCACGCTGGGCACCCTCAGGCGCACAGAACGCACTCTGGAGCGAATGGTGGGAATCAGATCAGCTTCACTGGGAGCACACAAAATCCAGACGGTGCGCTCCGGTGGTTCTTCGAGTGCCTTGAGGAGGACATTGGAGGTGCGCTCAGCCATGCGATCAGCATCTTCAATCACGATGACGCGATAGCGCGAAACCGCGGGCGAATACTGCGAACTCTGCACGAGAGCACGAACTTCATCAATCGAGATGATCACACGCTCAGTGGTGAGTGTGGACAAGTCAGGGTGGGTGCGAGCTGCGACCTGGGTGCAATCCGAACAGGCGCCACAGCCCCCGTCACGGCACAACAATGACGCGGCAAAGGCATATGCCAAGTTGGACCGCCCCGAGCCCGGAGGGCCCGTAATAAGCCACGAGTGAGTCATGGCAGAGTCATGCGCGGTGGCAGAGGCTAATTCTGACTGAGACGCGGCACGGAAAACATCAATGGCCTCTTGCTGACCAACAAGTTCATCCCACACGCTCATGCCTCAAGGCTACCGGCAGGAGCTGACAGGAAACTTCGAAGATGCTCTAGATGAGTTCTTGTTGCACGCGTGTGCGAATAGCGGCAGCAAGTTCGTCAATCGGCATTGTCGCGTCCAGCACGAGGAAACGCTCCGGCTCCGCTGCAGCGAGGGCAAGGAAACCTGCGCGCACACGCGCATGGAACTCCGCCTTCTCATTTTCCAGACGGTCGAAGGGCTTATCTGCTGCATCCAAACGGGTGCGTGCCACGGTTTCATCAAGATCAAGCAACACCGTGACATCCGGCAGCAGGCTGTCGGTTGCCCACAGTGACAAGTCACGAACCTCGGTCGCATTCAACACACGGCCCGCGCCTTGATACGCAACAGATGAGTCGAAGTAGCGGTCTTGGATGACAACATCGCCACGCTCCAGTGCGGGACGCACCAGCGTGGCCACGTGATGTGCCCGGTCTGCGGCGTAAAGCAACGCTTCCGCACGAGGGTCGATGTCTCCGCGATGGTGCAACACAAGATTGCGCACTTCCACACCCACATCGGTTCCACCGGGTTCGCGCGTGCGAACCACAGTGTGCCCCTGTTCGCTGAGCCATTCGGCAAGCAGGCTCGCCTGAGTCGACTTACCCGAGCCATCTCCACCTTCAAAGGTGATGAACAGACCGGACATTATTCAGCGCTGGCCTTGGACGACACACCTGACTTGCCGAGGGTGGTAGCTGCTTTCTTGGCACCGGCCTTCTTCACCACAATGGTGTCGCCGACCTTTGTGGTCGCCTTCTTCGCAGCTGGCTTCTTTGCTGCTGGCTTCTTCGCAGGAGCTTTCTTCCGAACAACGGGGCCCTTGGCGCGCTTGATGGCAAGAAGTTCGACTGCACGATCAAAGTCAATCTCTTCTGGAACTTCGCCACGAGGAATGGTCGCATTGGTGGTTCCATCGGTGACGTAAGGACCGAAACGGCCGTCCTTGATCTTGATGGGTTTGCCGCTTTCTGGATCTGCGTCAAATTCCTTGATCGCACTTGCTGCCTTGCGGGCACCGTACTTGGGCTGAGCAAACAGCTCCAGTGCACCTGTCAAGTCAATCCCGAAGATCTGGTCCTCGTTCTCCAGGGAACGGGTATCGGTGCCCTTTTTCAGATACGCGCCGTAACGACCGTTCTGGGAGGTAATCATCTCGCCAGATTCTGGGTCTGCACCAACCTCACGAGGAAGGTTGAGCAACTTGAGAGCGGTCTCCAAATCAACCGTTCCGGGATCCATGCTCTTGAAGAGCGAGGCGGTGCGAGGCTTGACAACAACGGCCTTGGCTACGCGCTTCTTTTTCTTGACCTCGACGACCTCGCCTGTGGCGGGATCAATCTCTGCCTCATCGAGGGCAACCTCGGGTTCAGGCTCGAGCTCGGTGACATAGGGTCCGAAACGGCCATCTTTAGACACAACCGTTTTGCCGTTATCAGGGTTGATACCAAGCACTCGATCGGTGACGATGGGAGCGTCAATGAGCTGCTGCACTCTCTCCGGGGTGAGCTCATCAGGAGCCATATCCAGAGGGATGTTCACGATGCGTGGCTTGTCGTCTTCGCCCCCTGCAGGATCGGTCACCTCGATGTAGGGGCCATACTTTCCCACACGAATTGCTGCACCATTGTCGCCAATGCGGAATGTGTTCAGCTCACGAGGATCAATGTCGCCAATGTTGTCGAGAATCTCACGCAAACCGTGATGTCCTGGTTCACCAAAGTAGAACTTCTTCAGCCAGTCAGAACCGGTTCCCACACCTCCGGCAATTTTGTCGAGATCTTCTTCCATTTCTGCGGTGAAGGCGTAATCAACCAGGTCGGTGTAGTGCTCCTGCATGAGGCGAACAATCGAGAACGCCACCCACGCAGGGACAAACGC
>JBEGKV010000170.1:0-2622 GCA_041183925.1 Actinomycetota bacterium | reverse complement strand
AACCATGACGGGTGCCAATTGGGAGGACTGCTCAATGCTTCCCCCGCTGATATAGCCGTAATGGTCGGTGGTGAGCACGAGTGCACGAGAGTCAACGCTAGGAGGCATCACCGCATCGACCGAGTCGGCAATGAGTGCATTCTGCTCCGTGCCATTGACCAAGAGGGTGACAGAAGAAATGTTGTCTACAGATTGCAAGCTCGCGGTGGCTTGCTGCTTCATCTTTCGAATGCCGGCAGTGTCGGTGTTTAACGCGTTTTCGTTGAGATCCACCGCGGCCACTCCTCGGGTGACTGGCACAGAGTCCGCAACCAGCGCCGTGCCCGGCGGATAAGCGCTGACCACAGCACCTCCCTCTGCTAACCAGGGTGACGGTCCAACCAACAGTGCCTTCATGATGCGCGTGCTGGAAGAGGCGCCGTTCGGGAAGAACCTTACGTCGGGAACCAACAATGTTTGCGTGGAATCGAAAAAGTAGAGCGGGTGCGAGGTGTAGACCTGATCGAAAGTAAAGCGATCAATCACGACGCCATCAGGTGCTGAGCTGATACGCCACTGCCCATTCACCTCTTCAAAGCTGAATGAATAAGTCACACGCTCATTCGCTCGGGCCTGGGTATACCTGCCCTGGGCATCGACGGTGGCAGAAAGAGTGAATCCCAGTTCTGCCGTCGCAGAATTGGTGGGAGTAATCGTACGCAGCCCTGAATCCACGTGCACGGCACTGTTGGCATCCCAGCGGGGTGCAAAGCCGGGCGTCAAAAACTGTCGCGCAATGGCATAGTCCGATACCGGCGAGGAGGAGGCTTCAATGAATCCTCGGAGAATCTGCTCAATCGTGCCGTCCTCGAGCGGGCCAGCAGGAATGAATTCGATTACTCCACTGTCTGCCTGGACGACAGCAGAACCCTGCTGCACACTGCCAGCCACGGGAATGCCGGTGCACGCCGTGAGAACAAGCGCAAGGCTCGACACCAGTGCGACCAGGGAAAGACGAAGAGAACGCGTCATGACTCGTCCTCCTCATGTGGATTGAGAGGAAGGGGTGAGGACGCAATGGGAACATCGAGGGTGCGTGGAAGAGTCAGCCGGAAAACGGCTCCCTCACCCGGGGCTGCCCAGACATCGAGGACTCCGTTATGAACGCGGGCATCTTCAAGAGAGATAGCAAGGCCCAGACCGGTTCCACCGAGTGTGCGCTGCCTGGAGGGATCTGCACGCCAGAAGCGGCTGAAGACTTGTTCCAGTTGATCTGGATCCATTCCCACGCCGTGGTCACGCACGCTAATAGCAACCGCGGTGGCATTACTGTCCACGGCCACGTCAATGGGCTTGCGCTCCCCATGCTCGATGGCGTTACCAATGAGGTTCATCATGATGCGCCGCACACGGCGAGGATCAATATTGGCATCGAAATGGCCGCCCGGTGCACTCAGCGTGAGGTCACAGCCGTGCTCTTCGGACAGGGTCATCATGCTGCTCACGACGTCTTGGACCAGCCCGGCAACGTTGGTGGGTTCTGGTTCGAGGTTTACGCTTCCGGCGTCGTAACGGCTGATCTCGAGCAGATCTCCCAGCAGCTTTTCAAAGCGCTGAATCTGATTATGAAGCAGTTCCGTGCTGCGCCGGGTCTTGTTGTCAAAGGAGGCACGTTCGTTATAGAGAACATCACCGGCGAGCTTAATGGTGGTCAGCGGGGTGCGAAGTTCATGAGAGACGTCCGAGACGAACCGCTGTTGCATGACGGAAAGATCTGCCAGCTCGGTGAGCTGCCGTTGCATGCTGCCTGCCATGTCGTTGAAGGAACGGGCGAGTGTGGCCACAACATCCTCACCCTTTTCGGGGATGCGAACCTCTAGATCACCAGCCGCAAGCTTTTGACTGGTCTCTGCCGCATTCTTAATCGGTGAGACCACCATGCGGGAGACCACCCAGGCCACGCCACCGACAAGCAGCAAGAGACCCAGGCCTGAAATCCAGAGGACTTGTTGAATAAATTGCAGGGTCTGCTCAGACTGAGCAAAGTCATACCCAATGAACATCTCATAGATGCCGGCGCCGGGGATATCGAGCTGCGAACCCACCACGACGCCCGGTTCCAGAGAACCACGAATAGGCAAGGCAACGGATTGCCAGAACTGCTGGTCTGCATTTTCTGCCACTTGTGTGCGCAGCTCGGGAGTAATCACAGTGCCGGTGAGTTCGGTGCTGGAGAAATCTTGAGGCGCAAGCGCTGAAGATTCCTGTCCGGGCACTCGATACACGGCCACTAGACCACTCGAGGAAGCGTCACGAATAGCCGTGCGAGCTGCATTCATGACCGATTGCATCGAGGCTTGGTCGGTGGCATCAGAGGAGTCAAAAATGCGTTGAGCAGCTACCTGCGCGCGCTGAGACTCTGAAAGCACTTGCTCGAGACGGGAGTTAAACAGATCAGAGCTGATCGAGAGAGACATATAGACGCCGACGAGCACAATAGCCACACCCGAGAGGGCCATCGAAATGATGACCGTTCGGAACTGTAGGGATCTCCGCCACACCCTCAGCAGGCGTGCGGGAAATCCCAAGAAGTCGAAGCGCCGGACTTTCATGGAAAAGTTAGATCACAGCTCCGGCACGGTA
>JBEGKV010000169.1:0-2829 GCA_041183925.1 Actinomycetota bacterium | reverse complement strand
CCGGAGTGGAAGCTAGTGCCCACACCGTGACCGGTGAAGTCGCGCACTACTCCGTAGCCAAAGCGTTTGGCATACGACTCGATGGCACGACCAATGACGTTGACTTCACGGCCTGGAGCTACCGCTTTGATACCACGCCGCAGGGCTTCTTCCGTTCGTTCGACAAGGTCAACAACCTCGGGGGCTGCTTCTCCCACGATGAAGCCATGAACTCCATCGAGATAGCTCGTGATATCGACGTTAACCAGGTCACCTTCCTGGAGGACAGTGTCATCAGGAATACCGTGGCAGATGACTTCGTTGAGGCTCGTGCACAGCGACTTGGGATACCCGCGATAACCCAATGTTGAGGGATAAGCGCCATGATCAAGAACAAATTCGTGACCAATGCGGTCAATCTCGTCGGTCGTCATTCCAGGCGCCAGGAGCGTGCCAATGAGATCCAGTGCTTGTGAAGAAATTCTTCCAGCGCGACGAATTTTTTCTATGGACTCTGCGTCGTAGACATCCCCACCCTGATGGGCCGGGGGAGTCACTTTGCCGACGTAAGGCGGGCGAGTAATGGTGCCGGGTACGGCACGCTCGGGGCTCAATGTTCCGGGAATTAAAACCCCTGCTGCGTCTCTAGGCATAGAATTTAGTCTATGACTGACAAGCCCAGCGAAATGTTTTGGTACAACCTGCACACCAAGTCGGTGGAGAAGGGTTTTCTTTCACCTTCCAGTGACCGCGTAGGTCCTTTTGAGACAGCGCACGAAGCTGAGCACGCGATGGAGAAGCTCCGCGAGAACAGTGACCGTTGGGAAGCGGAAGAGCGCGCTGAGCGCGAAGGTCACTAGACCCTAGTTATCCTCGTAGCTGTGTTCGGGGCCTGGATAGGCCCCTGATTCCACATCTGACTTGAACGCCTTCGCTGCGTCGGAGAGCACTCCAGACAAGTTGGCGTACTGTTTGACAAACTTGGGCACGCGTCCGGTGTTGAGTCCGGCGAAGTCTGTCCAGACCAACAGCTGACCATCGGTGTTCGCGCCTGCTCCCACACTGATGGTGGGGATGGAAAGTTCTGCCGTGATTCGAGCAGCGAGTTCTGCCGGAATCATTTCGAGTACCACAGCAAATGCCCCCGCGGCTTCGACAGCCTTGGCATCAGCCAGGACGGCGTCTGCAGCTTCTCCTCTGCCCTGAATCATGTGGCCACCGAGGCCATGTTCACTTTGTGGAGTAAAGCCCACGTGGCCCATCACAGGGATTCCCGATTCGACGATGCGTCGAATCTGATCCACGCTGCGCACGCCACCCTCTAGCTTCACGGCATGAGCGTGGGTTTCTTTCATAAAGCGCATTGCTGTGCGGAGAGCGTGCTCGGGACTTTCTTCATAGGAGCCAAAGGGCATATCTGCAATGACAAAGGCCCGATTAGCAGACAATGCCACAGCGCGAGTGAGCGGAATGAGCTCGTCAACTGTCACGGGGAGAGTCGAGTCGTAGCCCAAAACAGTGTTCCCTGCTGAGTCGCCGACGAGGAGGAAGTCAATACCGGCTTCATCGAAAATCTGGGCGGTCAGGGTGTCATAGCTGGTGAGGCCGGTGATCTTGATTCCGTTGGCCTTTGCCTGGGCAAAGTGCCGGGTGCGGACACGCTTGAGAACGGCCTCGGATGTGGGATCTGGGTGAACACTCATGATTTCAGTCTAGTTAGCGGGTGAAGGTCACGGGCAGGCGGCGGTCTCTGCCGAAGGCCATCTCAGAAATCTTGGGGCCAATGGCTCCTTGGCGACGTTTCCACTCAGAGCGATCGACTAGTGAGATCACCCGTTCCACGGTTGCAGGGTCAAACCCCAGAGACACAATCTCTGCTGCACTGCGGCGATGAGTGATGTAGGCATCGAGCATGGCATCGAGTTCGTCATATTCGGGCAGGGTGTCTTGGTCAACTTGTCCCGGACGCAGTTCTGCCGAAGGCGGCTTTGTTATGGAGTTTTCTGGAATGGGGGCAATGAGTCCTTGGCGGCGGGCATGTTCGTTACGCCACTTGGCCAATTCCCATACCAGCGTCTTCGGAACGTCACGGATGGGAGCAAACCCGCCCACGCTGTCGCCATAGATCGTGCTGTAACCGACGGCAATTTCGGTTTTGTTCCCGGTGGTGAGCACCAAATGCCCTTCGGCATTGCTCAGGCCCATCAAAATGATTCCTCGAATGCGTGCTTGAAGGTTCTCGGCTGCCACATCTTTCAGGTTGAGTTGGGTTTCAACCGGCTCCACCAACGGGGCAATGGCTTCTGTCCGCATATCGATACCTAAACGTTCGGCAAGATCGTCTGCATCTGAGCGGGAGTGATCACTCGAGTAGTTACTGGGCATGGACACACCAAAGACCCTGTGTGGTCCGATGGCATCCACCGCAATTGCCGCGCATACCGCAGAGTCGATACCGCCAGAGAGCCCCAGGATGACGGACTTAAAGTCGTTCTTCTCGACATAGTCCCGCATCCCGAGGACCAGTGCATCCCAAATCTGTTCATTGATAGACAGTTGCGGAGCAGGTGTGGTCTCGGTCAGTGCCTGACGGCTTGAGCGTCCAGGGTGGCCTTCGCCAGCTTCTACAACGACCACGCCAGGACCGCTTTGACGGCCGTGGGAGTGTGAATCAGACACGGTGAGGTCTACCAGCAAGGTTTGTTCCACAAATTGGTGGGCACGTGCCAGAACCTTACCGGCAGGGTTCACAACGAAGCTTCCCCCATCAAAGACGAGATCGTCCTGGCCGCCTACCAGGTTGAGATACGCAACAGGGGCATTGATCTGCTCTGCTCTGCGCTGGACGAG
>JBEGKV010000168.1:0-6852 GCA_041183925.1 Actinomycetota bacterium | reverse complement strand
TCGAGGCCCACGAGTTCGACGGTGCGCTCGAAGGTGATGTTTTCATCGTGTTCGCCGAATGGGGCTTTCCAGGCTGGGGTGTAGATCGGCTCAGGGAGCTTGTCGCCATCTTGTAAACCAGCAGGAAGGGCAATGCCGCAGACGCTCTGGCTTTCCTGGTATTCCAGCCAGCCACTTCCGGAGAGGTACCCACGAACTACGCATTCCACGGGGAACATGTCAAGGTTGGCCACCAGCATGGCTTTGCCCTGAACTTCTAAAGGAATGTCTCCCTCGCGCAGATGGTTCGGAACACCCAGTTGGTCAAACCACCACAGGCTGAGCTTTGTCAGCAATTCACCCTTGCCAGGGATACCGGGCTCGAGCACATGATCAAAGGCGCTGACTCGGTCACTGGCGACTACGAGAACGCGAGGTGTTGATTCGAGGGTTTCCCCTGTGGGGACATAGAGGTCACGGACCTTGCCAGAATAGGCATGCTGCCACCCTGGAAGGTCGTACTTTTCACCGCCGGTGAAACCGGTCATTTACTTCACAACCTTGAGTGCGATGTCGGTGCGGTACTGGCCACCTTCGAGCTGAATCTTAGCCAGCCCTTCATAGGCTCGTGAGCGTGCCTGCGTGAAGTCGCTTCCGCGCCCGACCACGCTGAGCACACGGCCACCGGTGGCGATCAGGTCGCCATCCTGCACGGCAGTTGCTGCGTGGGTGACGTGAACACCTTCAATGGCATTGGCGTCATCAATACCGATGAGCACGCGGCCGGTGACCGGTGTTTCGGGATAGTTCTCGCTAGCAAGAACAACAGTGACCACTGCTTCCTCAGAGAATTCGGGGCGCTCGCGGCCTGCCAGGGTTCCTTCGGCAGAGGCCATCATGAGCTCAGAAAGGGGAGTTTTCAAACGAGGAAGCACGACTTGAGTCTCGGGGTCACCAAAGCGTGCATTGAATTCAATAACACGAATGCCCTTGGCCGTGAGGATCAAACCGCAATACAGCAGGCCCTGGAAAGGGGTGCCTTCTTTCTCCAGCTGGCGCACGGTGGGCAGAGCAATGGTTTCGATGACTTCGGTCACAAATGCTTCTTCGCTGCCGAACTGTTCTGCCAACCAGGGCAAAGGTGAGTAGGCGCCCATACCGCCGGTGTTGGGGCCTTCGTCATTGTCTTGGAGGCGCTTGAAGTCCTGAGCGGGAGACAGCGGCAGAACATCGTGGCCATCGGCAAACATAAACAGGGAGACTTCCTGGCCGTCCAGGAATTCCTCAATGAGCACAGAGCCTTGAGTCAAGTAGTGGGATGCGTGGGCCACAGCAGCATCGCGGTCGTGAGTGACGAGCACACCCTTGCCCGCAGCCAAGCCATCCGCCTTAATCACATACGGTGCACCGTAGTCATCGAGGGCTGTTTCAGCATCGATCAAGCTGGAGACCTTGATGGCACGGCCGGTGGGAACACCGGCTTCGTCCATGATGCGCTTGGCAAAAGTCTTGGAGCCTTCGAGTGCGGCAGCAGCCTGGTTAGGGCCAAAAACAGGAATCCCCATCTCACGCAGCGGGTCAGCAACACCGGCAACCAGCGGGGCTTCGGGGCCGACAACAACCATGTCCACGTCGAGGCCTTCCGCAAGGAATGCGACTGCTTCAGGGTCGAGGATGTCGGTGGTCACGCAGGGAACATCGTGTGCGATACCTGCGTTGCCAGGGGCAACCGTGATGTCGTGGTCGGCATTTTCAGCCAGGAGGGCAGTAACAATTGCGTGCTCGCGTGCGCCGGAGCCAAGAACCAGGATTTTCACGAGTTAAGCCTATTGCCCCCAGCTAAACTGGGAATTCACTCGACTGTATGTAAGAGGACTTCCCCTGTGACCAAGCTTCGACTGGCCATCGTTGGCGCCGGCCCTGCCGGCATCTATGCCGCAGATATTGCTCTCAAAGCAGAGCGCGACTTTGATATCTCTATTGATCTGTTTGAGCACCTGCCTGCTCCGTACGGTCTCGTTCGCTACGGTGTAGCCCCTGACCACCCCCGCATCAAGGGCATTATTGGCGCCCTGCGGGAGGTTCTCGACCGCGGAGATATTCGTCTCTTTGGAAACGTGGAATATGGGGACATCACGATGGATGATCTGAAGAAGCACTACAACGCGGTCATTTTCTCCACCGGTGCTACCAAAGATGTTCCGATGAACATTCCCGGTATTGAACTAGATGGCAGCTTCGGCGCTGCTGACTTTGTCAGCTGGTACGACGGTCACCCCGATGTTCCCCGCACCTGGCCGCTGACTGCGTCCTCAGTTGCTGTGCTGGGTAATGGAAACGTGGCCTTGGATGCTGCCCGCATGCTGGCCAAGCACGCGGATGACCTCCTCGTCACCGAGATTCCGGACAATGTGTATCAGGGCCTGAAAGCTTCCCCCGTAACCGATGTGCACGTCTTTGGTCGCCGAGGTCCTGCTCAGGCCAAGTTCAGTCCCCTTGAACTGCGTGAACTGGGTGAGCTGCGCGATGTCGACATGATCGTCTATGACGAGGACTTCGTCATCGACCCTGCGAGCCAGGCACTGATTGATTCCAACAAGCAGGTCTTTGTTCTGAACAAGGTGATGAACGAATGGCGCACCCGTGAGACCGGGAAGGCCTCTCGCCGTCTGCACCTGCACTTCTATGCCAACCCGCTCGAGCTTCTCTCTGATGCAGACGGCAATGTTGCAGCTCTGCGTTACGAGCGCACGGCACCTGATGGAAACGGTGGGGTAGTCGGTACTGGTGAAATCCGCGAAGTAGAGATCCAGGCGTTCTACCGCGCTATTGGCTACTACAGTTCACCGCTGAAGGATGTTCCCTTCGACACTGTCAAGGGTGTTATTCCGAACCACGAAGGCCAAGTCATTGACGAGTCGGGCACACAGATCCCCGGTGTCTATGCCACCGGTTGGATCAAGCGAGGACCAGTCGGCCTGATTGGACACACCAAGAGCGATGCGATGGAAACCATCGCCCACGTTCTTGGTGACCAATCCACCTGGTGGACCCCGGAAGATCCTTCCGAGGGATCCATTGTGGACCTGATGGAATCGCGTGGCATCGAATACACCACCGCAGAAGGCTGGTCAGCGCTGGACGAGTATGAGCAGAAGCTCGGTGAGCCAGAAGGCCGTGCCCGCATCAAGGTCGTCGACCGTGAGACCATGCTCAAGGCGTCTCGCGCAGAGTAATTCGAACAGAACTTAACGAACTATGGCCGCCCTGAAGGGCGGCCATAGTCGTTGGAGTTCAATTACTGTGCGTCGATTTCAGCGATGAGAGCTTCGACCTTGGCGCGGATTTCATCCCGAATGGGACGAACAGCCTCGACACCCTTGCCGGCGGGGTCTTCCAGTGGCCAGTCGAGGTACTGCTTGCCGGGGAAGAACGGGCACTTGTCGCCGCAACCCATGGTGATCACATAGTCAGAGGCGAGGACTGCCTCGTCGGTGAGGACCTTAGGTGTGGAGGCACCGAGATCGATACCTTCCTCGGCCATGGCAGCCACCGCTGAAGGGTTCACCTGGTCTTTGGGTTCGGTGCCAGCGGAGAGAACTTCCACACGGTCACCGGCGAGGTGCTGGAGATAGCCAGCAGCCATTTGAGAACGACCTGCGTTGTGAACGCAGACGAAAAGAACAGTTGCTTTTTTGTCAGTCATGATTTTCCTTTAGCTGTCGAAACGGTAGCCGAGGCCGCGCACCGTCACCAGGTGAACAGGTTCTGCCGGGTCGGCTTCAATCTTGGAGCGCAAACGCTTGATGTGAACATCTAGGGTCTTGGTATCGCCGTAGTAGTCGGTGCCCCAGACGCGGTCAATAAGTTGACCGCGGGTCAACACACGCCCCGCGTTGCTCATCAGATATTCGAGAAGTTCAAATTCCTTGAGTGGAATAGCGACGAGTGTTCCTTGAACATGCAGAGTATGGCGGTCTGCATCAAGCTTGATGCCGGCGATGTCGATGACTCCGTCATCCTCGAGCTCGTCTTCGCGCACATTACGACGCAGCACAGCTTTGATGCGGGCAAGCAGTTCACGGGTGGAGTAAGGCTTGGTGACATAGTCGTCAGCACCCAACTCCAGACCAACAACCTTGTCCACCTCGGTGTCTTTGGCGGTGAGCATGATGATGGGGATGTTTGAGGTTTGGCGAATCTGACGGCACACTTCGTTGCCGGGAACCTTCGGAATCATGAGGTCGAGCAGAATAATGTCGAATTTGCCGGAGGCGTACACATCGAGTGCAGTCTGGCCGTCTTCGACGATTTCAACCTCAAAACCTTCACGAGTGAGCAGGAAGGTCAGGGGCTCACTCAGAGAACTTTCGTCCTCAACGAGCAGGATGCGTGTCACGCGGAGTTTTCCTTTCCAGGGGCTACAGCTTCAGGAATACGAATGGTGAACGTGGAGCCCTTACCGGGGGAAGACCAGACGCGGATGTCTCCGCCGTGGTTGGAGACGATGTGCTTGACAATGCTCAGACCCAGACCGGTGCCGCCCGTGGATCGAGAGCGAGCTTGATCAGTTCGGTAGAAGCGCTCGAAGACGCGCTCAACTTCTTCTTTTGTCATGCCAATACCTTGATCGGTGACAGCAATCTCGATGAATGAGTTGCGCCGAACTGCGCCGATGCCCACTTGAGATTTTTCTGGTGAGTAGTGCACAGCGCCGGCAAGATCGCCTGGTTCCCTGAGAACATCAAAGGCGGTGCGCGCCAGAAAGTGATCGATGGCCTGTTCAATGATGGAGCCCACAGTGATGGGTTCAAATTCTGCCAAGGCGCCCTCGGCCTGCAGGCGGGAGAGTTCAATGATTTCTCGCGTGATATCACCCAAGCGCTTGGCTTCTGTGGTCAACCGATCCGCAAAGTGACGCACGGTATCGGGCTCGTCAGCGGCTTCTTGAAGCGCCTCTGCCAAGAGGCCGACGGACGCAATAGGAGTCTTCAGCTCATGGCTGACGTTGGCGACAAACTCTCGACGAATGTCGTCGAGGCGTTGGAATTCCCCGCGATCGATAACCGTCATCAAGACAAAACGGCTGCGGAAGGGCGAAGCATGGACAGAGACCATGAGTGTCGCATCGCCGAGGGGGCCACGAGCAATTTCAAAGTCTTCGCGATGCACGTCTTTGCCCTTGAGGGCAGATTCAGCGATGAGAACTAACTCAGGTATGAGGATGCGACCCTGACCAACCAGGGAAAGCTTGCTGGCACCTTCAGATGCAGCGAGAACATTCAGTGACTTGTCCACAACGAGCACAGCGCCGTCAAGGCGACTGAGAATTTGGGCAACACCACGAGGAAGGTCACCAGATGTTTTCTCTTCGTCCATCCTGCGTTGACGCAGCACGAAGAGAATGAGGAGGACAACCGCGACACCGGCAATGGCTCCAACCGCGAGGGCGAGCAAGATGACGGGCACTGACATGATGCTCTAACGCTAACCCACCATTTGCCTCCCTCAAAAAGAAAAAAGGCAGGAGTAGGCTTGAAAAGTCAACTGTTAACCAGACTCGCATTCGTTGTTAACCTTCGTGACAGACAAGCGTTACCGTCACACGGCTTACTTAGACTGCGGTTGACCACAACTATTTAAGGATTCTTCATGCGCGACGTGTTCCAGCAAGAACTTCACGAAGTTCAGGGCCGCCTTGTAGAGATCGCCGAGCTCGTCGCTGAGGCGATGCGCAAGGCCACCACTGCTTTCCAGGACAGCGATATTGCTCTAGCCGAGCAAGTCATCGAAGAAGATGGCCGTATCGACGAACTTGCCCTCACTTTGGATGAACTCTCTATTCAAATTTTGGCTCGCCAGCAGCCCGTAGCCCGCGACCTCCGTGTTGTCGTGAGCTCGCTGCGTATCAGTGCCTCACTGGAGCGCATGGGTGACATGGCAGAACACCTTGCCCAGCTCACTCGCTACCGCTTCCCTGAGAAGGTCATAGCCAAAGGCTTGCGCACGACGTTCAAAGAAATGGGTGAAATTGACATCAAGATTGCCGAGAAGCTGGTCAAGATGTTGAAGTCTCAAGAACTCAAGCAGCTGGAAACCATTCGTGATCTTGATGACCAGATTGACGCACTCCACTTATCAGTCTTCGACAAGGTTCTCTCCGATGCATGGGGCGGTTCGTCCATGGACACCGTTGATGCCACTCTGGCTAGCCGCTACTACGAGCGTTTCTCCGACCACGCGATTTCAATCGCCCGCAAGGTTACCTACCTCTCCACTGGTGAATGGGCCCCAGACATCGCAGAAGTTGTCGAATCTAAATAGGCCAACTTTTCTCCATCACAACCCCCGGGAAACCGGGGGTTGTGCGTTAACCAGAAGCCTGTTGAACAAACCCCAATAAACCGTTCATCTTCTGTTTACCTTGTGTGTGCCCGGGCGTCACCCAGACCACTTAACGTGAACTCAGGATTCACAACGAGTCCACACACCAAGATAAAAATCCTGAAAGGATTTCACGTGAACATCACGCGTTTCGGCCGCCCCATGGCAGCCATTGCTATCGCAGCAACTGCTGCAATCGCACTCAGCTCTTGTGCAGCAAACGAATCTGCTGCTCCTGAAGCAACCGTCTCCACTCTCTCCGGCACTCTTGTTGGTGCGGGCGCATCCAGCCAGGGCTCAGCTCAGGAAGTATGGATCGCAGCATTCCAGACCGGTAACCCTGATGTCACCATCACCTACGACCCCTCCGGTTCGGGTGCAGGTCGCGAAACCTTCATCGCTGGTGGTTCTGACTTCGCTGGTTCTGACTCCGCACTCAAGGACGAAGAGCTTGCTAAGACCTTCGCAGCATGTGCTCCTGGCACCGCA
>JBEGKV010000167.1:0-2664 GCA_041183925.1 Actinomycetota bacterium | reverse complement strand
TTGTTGTGGAATGAGTGTCGACGATGGGCAGAAAGGGACGAATGGACTGTTTTGTTGCCTCACGAACGATGGCGGACCAGCGAGACAGGCCCTTAACAATTTTGGGACCTTCCCACTTTGAGATACTGCGATCTGCAGCCCACGCAATAACCGTGTCAATACCCAACTCGGTTGCTGCTTCGACGGCACGTTCATCTCGGTCTGTTTTAGCTAACGCTTGGACGAGAGTAATCCGCGGGGTGTTGCGTGAGACGAGTTCGACGGTATCTACTGTGAAGCTGACGATGTCTTTAGAGGCTTCTGTAACGGTGCCGGTCACCACAAGGCCACGTCCATTGCCCACCAGAAGCGACTCCCCTGCCCGGACACGTGAAACAGTTGCGGCATGACGGCCTTCTGAACCGTCGAGTGTGACTAGCGCACCGGGAGATGTCGACTCGAGGCTTTCAAGCAAATAGAAGTGAGCCATGGCTAACTACTAAAGAATCGATCTCGAAGTTTGGAGAACATGCCCTGTTGAAAGTGAGAAAGCTGAGGCGCATTCTGCTTACGCCCTTGGGCAAACTTCTGAATTAGTTCTTTCTCTTTAGAACTCAACTTGGACGGCGTCACAATGTGCACACCGACTTTGAGATCGCCACGTCCACTGCCACGAAGGCGAGTAATTCCACGATCTTTGACAGTGATCACCTCAGAACCTTGAGTTCCCGGCTTCACTTCGATGGATACGTCGCCATCAAGCCCGGGTACGGTGACCATTGTTCCTAAGATGGCATCGGTCATCTGCACTTCGAGGGTGCACAACAGGTCATCGTTATCACGTGAGAACACATCATCGTGAGCAACCTTAATCTCGAAGTAGAGATCGCCGTTAGCGCCACCGGCCTGACCTGCTTCACCAGCGTTGGACATGTGCAAACGAACTCCTGTATCCACACCTGCGGGGATGTCGAGAGGGATGTTCTTCGTTGCCCGAACACGACCTTGCCCCTGACACGTGCTACAGGGTGCCGGAATAGTGGTTCCATATCCACGACATGACCCACATGGATTAGACGTCATCACGTTGCCGAGTAAAGATCGAACGGCACGTTGAATCGTGCCTGAGCCGCCACAAATCTCACAGGTGTGAGGAGAAGTTCCAGGCTGGCAACAGGATCCTGAACACGTTTCACACTTCACTGCGGTATCTATATCGATGTCTTTGTGTACACCAAAAACTACATCTGCAAGCGTCACTTCGACCCGAAGCAGGGCGTCTTGTCCTCGTTCCATGCGTGAACGTGGTCCACGCTGCTGTCCCCCGCCAAAGAATGTGGAGAAAATATCACCAAAGTCGTTGAATCCTTGGCCTCCAAAGTTTCCGCCAAAACCGGCCTGTGGCCCGAGGTCGTATTGCTGACGCTGAACGGGATCGCTGAGCACTTCGTAGGCGTGCGTCACAAGTTTGAATTTTTCCTGAGCTGCCTCATCAGGGTTGACATCTGGATGCAGTTCACGGGCAAGACGGCGGTAGGCCTTCTTGATCTCATCAGGTGTTGCCTCGCGAGAAACTCCGAGTACGTCGTAATGGTCAGCCACGAACGGCCATCTCCTTTGTCTTGAAATTAATGAGCGTCAAGGACGCGAGTTAGGTATCGAGCAACAGCTCGAACAGAAGCAATGTTGTTGGAATAATCCATGCGTGTGGGACCGAGCAGTCCAAGTGTTGCGGACTCACCTGAAGAGGTGTACCCGGTGGCAAGCAAACTCGTTTGCTCCAACCCAGAATTGTTGTGTTCTCGGCCGATACTGACGGCAACTTCATGGGAATCTGCCTTCATCTCGGTAAGCAACTTGAGCAAAATTACTTGTTCCTCAATAGCATCCAGTACAGGGTAAATACTGCCGCGGAAATCATCCTCCGTGCGAACGAGATTAGCTGTACCTGCCATCACTAGCTTTTGTTGCCGGTTTGCTTGGATGCTGTCAGTCAAAGCTTCTGCAATATGTTGGGTAGCTGATATCAACGACGGACCAACGGTTGTACTCAGTGAGCCTACAGATGACGAAAGTTCGGTCAGGAGTTTGCCTGAAACCTGTGCATTGATACTGGAGCGTAGTTCAGAGAGCTCCTCATCTGAAAGGTCAGCGTCCAAGTCCAGCAAGCGTTGTTCAACCCGCCCGTTATCAGTGATCACAATGCACAGAGCTCGGCGATTGCCAAGTGAAACAAGTTCGACGTGACGTACTCGCGTTGCTCCCAAGGTGGGATATTGAACGATAGCTACCTGATTGGTCAATTGAGAAAGCAACCGCACCGTTCGCCCCAGTAACTCATCAAAATCGACGGATTCATCGAGGAAACGGTCAATCGCTTGCTTCTGAGCGGGACTGATGTGTTTCACCTCTGCAAGGTGATCCACAAAAAGGCGATATCCCTTATCCGTGGGAACCCTGCCACTTGAAGTGTGAGGAGCAACAATAAGCTCTTCTTCTTCCAGAAGGGCCATGTCATTTCGAATAGTGGCGGCGGAGACACCAAATTGATGGCGATCAACTATCGCCTTAGAACCGACAGGCTCACGAGAGGAGACATAATCTTGAACAATGGCTCTCAGCACTTCAAGACCTCGTTGCGAAACCATGAAATCCTCCTTCACCACGCTCTAGCACTCGTTAGCT
>JBEGKV010000166.1:0-3399 GCA_041183925.1 Actinomycetota bacterium | reverse complement strand
TCATATTCAGCACACTCTCTTTTCATCATTCACGTATGAGACCTGTGGCTTGTACAGATTGAGATAAATCATGCACATTCTTGACGCCGTAGACGCTCCATCGCTACGTAACGACATTCCAGATTTCCGCGCCGGTGACACCGTCAAGGTTCACGTCAACATCATCGAAGGTAACCGCTCTCGTATCCAGGTTTTCCAGGGTGTCGTTATCGGCCGCTCCGGTGAGGGTGTTCGTGAGACCTTCACCGTTCGTAAGGTTTCCTTCCAGGTAGGTGTGGAGCGTAAGTTCCCCGTGCACTCGCCCGTCATCGACCACATCGAGCTCGTCTCGCGTGGTGACGTACGTCGCGCCAAGCTGTACTACCTGCGTAACCTTCGCGGCAAGAAGGCAAAGATCAAAGAGAAGCGCGACTTCTAAGTCGACTCTCGCTCAAAGCCCCCGAATTTCTCGGGGGCTTTTTGCTTTTCTCGCCCGCGTTTTGCAGAGCTCTCTCAGGGTTGACAGTAGTGCTCCGGCTTAGACTGGCACAGCAGGGGAGAAACACGATTTCATGACAGTACACACCGCGCCAGAAGACAACCAGCAGCGCACGCAACGCACAATGGGGCGTTCTGTGTTGTTGTTTGTCAGGGACGTTGTTGTCATTTTTGGCATCGCCATTCTGGTTTCTTTCCTCGTCAAGACTTTCTTGGTTCGATCTTTTTTCATTCCCTCTGCATCCATGGAACAAACGCTCATGATCGACGACCGGGTTATCGTCAACGAGTTAGTACCCAAGCTCGTTGGTGTGGATCATGGCGATATCGTGGTGTTCCAGGATCCGGGCGGTTGGCTTCCGGCCAGGCCCGACGTTCAGGCCACCGGGGTTCAAGCAGCAACCGAGTGGGTTCTGTCCCTCTTCGGCTTAGCCTCGCCAGATAGTAATGATCACCTCATCAAGCGGGTTATCGGACTGCCCGGAGATACGGTGCAGTGCTGTTCAGCAGATGGAAAGATCATTGTCAACGGTGTTCCTATCACCGAGCCCTACATCACCATCCCTGAAGGGGAAACCCGCGCCTCGGGTATCGACTTCACCGTCACCGTGCCACAGGGGTCACTGTTTGTCATGGGTGATAATCGCTATAACTCCAAAGATTCCCGGTACAACACGGACAAGCCCGGTGGGGGCTTTGTGGGAATGGACTTCGTCGTGGGCCGCGCCTTCGTGCTGAGTTGGCCCATGAGTCACTGGGGTTGGCTCTCTAACTACCCGGAAGTCTTCGCTGACGTGCCCAAGGCGACCACGGAATAATGCCCGCAGAACCCACCCTCGACGTTGAGCAGGAGATGTTCTCGTCGGGAATACCGCTCATCATTGGAATCGATGAGGTTGGCCGCGGTGCCATGGCCGGTCCCGTGATGGTCGGGGTGTGTGCTCTCAGCCCCGGAGTGAATTCTTTCCCTGTCGGTCTGCGCGACTCCAAGCTTGTTTCTGAGAAGAAACGCCTCGCGCTTTTTCCAGAGGTGCGGGAGTGGGCCCCGACAGCTGTGGGGCAGGCCTCAGCTGCTGAAATTGACGAATTAGGCATCACGGCATGCCTCGGACTTGCCGCTCGCCGTGCCCTGATCGAATTACACGACGCAGGTGTTCTCGTGGGCACCGCAACCGTCCTGCTTGATGGATCTCACAACTGGCTCAACCCGGCACTGGCCAGTCCGCTCCCTGTGGTCACCCGCGTCAAAGCGGATCAGGACTGTGCGGTGGTCTCCGCGGCTTCGATCGTTGCCAAGGTCACCCGCGATCAGCTCATGATGGAGCTGGATACCACTCACCCGGAATATGGCTGGGCATCAAACAAGGGTTACGGCGCTGCCGTCCACATGGATGCCATCAAGACTGTGGGCATCACCCCCTATCACCGAGCAAGTTGGGTGAAGTAGTCGAGTCCATCTCGACATAGGATTGAGTCACCATGGATGAAGAAGACTTCGACGACTACGACCGCGAGGCAGAGCTTGCGCTCTATCGTGAGTATCGCGATGTTGTGGGTCAGTTCTCGTATGTGATCGAAACGGAACGCCGTTTCTATCTCGCCAACGAGGTCGATGTGAAGCGCATCGATGCTGAACATGATTTCTACTTCGAACTGACCATGACTGATGTCTGGGTGTGGGACGTCTACCGCGCGGACCGCTTCGTGAAGAGCGTGCGCGTCCTCACCTTTAAGGACGTCAACGTGGAAGAACTCTCCTCCAAGGAGTTTGAGCTTCCCAAAGAACTCGCACTCGACGAGTAGTCCTCCCCAGCCTGGAAAACTCTAGGTTTCTCCACGTCGAATGCAGGGCGTTCCCTCAGGGGTGCTTCTATTTGTGATGCTTCCTGCTGGAGGTCATCATGACAACAGTGTGTGGATTGCCGGCGCTCGCCGTTGAAGAACAGATGCGTCAGGTTCTTGGGTCCGAGAACGATCACGAAGCAATCCGTGCAGCATTCGCCCGCGCCTCGTGGACAACCCTGATTGAACCCGGTGATCGGGTTGCCGGCAGGCTGATTCAGACATTGAACGGTTCTCTGCCAGAGACATCGTGCGCGAGTGCGAACTTCTCGAAGAATATGAGGACGAGAGGGCGCTTTTTGAGGAGGACATCGCTGACGGGCTGCAACGTTGGATTCCACGCTTGAACTCCACTGATGCGCTCAACGCGGTGCATCATGCAGCCCAGCTCGGGGCGTTTCTTCTCACCCCTGAGCAGGCCGAGTGGCCGGCAGGGGTCAACGATCTGGGAGAGCACAGACCTGTAGCGCTGTGGTGTCGGGGCCAGCGATCAGCCCTGGCAAGTTTTGAGAATTCTTTAGCCGTTGTGGGGGCCAGGGCATCGACAGGTTATGGCGAACACGTCACGATGGAAACAGTGTCGGCCATTGCAGAACGCGGTGTGGGCATCGTCTCGGGAGCGGCCTATGGCATCGATGGGATGGCCCACCGTTCAGCGTTGGCAGTGGGGGGAACCACGATGGCTTTTCTCGCCGGGGGAGTGGACCGTTTCTATCCCAGTGGTCACGATGCACTGCTGGGCCGAATCATGGAATCGGGACTCATTGCGGCTGAATTGCCCTGTGGCTACGCGCCCACCAAATGGAGATTTCTTCTGCGCAATCGCCTTATTGCTGCCTCAACGCAGGCCACCGTAGTGATGGAGGCCGGATGGCGGTCAGGCTCTCTCAATACGGCGAACCATGCTGCGTCATTGAATCGACCACTGGGTGTTGTGCCCGGGCCGGTGACGTCTGCTTCTTCGGCGGGCTGCCATCGCCTGTTACGCGAATACGACGCAGTGTGCGTCACGACGGCAGCTGAGATGTTGGAACTTCTGCCCGGCTTCGCCCCAGAACTGCCTGAGTGAGGCATTCTTGA